>VBKI01000058.1:473-175058 GCA_005879535.1 Deltaproteobacteria bacterium
CGCGCACCTCACGGCGCATCCAGATGGAAATCGGCCGAGACATCGATCTCGGGCTTCACCGAAATGCCCAGGTACGTGGGAGCCGTCATGCCGTAGTCGCGCAGGTTCATTTGGAACGATGCGGTCACATCGTATCCGCTGCGCGGTTTCAGTTTGAACGCGACGTTGACCGGACGTGTTTGCCCGTGCACCGTCAGCTCGCCGAGCGCGGTCCCCGATGTCGTCGCCCCGGGAAGCGGCGGGTGCGACACGCGTAACCGCGCGACTGGAAAGCGCTGCACTTCGAACACGTCGTCCCGCATGTGGCGGTCGCGCAGCTCGATGCCCGTCTGCAGCGTCTCGAGGTGGACGATGAACTCGAGAGTGTCGCCGGTGCGGGCCGTCGAAAGGTCGGCCGTCTTCCCTTCGATGCGCATGCCCAGACTTCCATGAGCGATGAAAAGCACTTCGGCATCGCTGATCTTCGGCTCTGCCGCGGCGAGCAGCAGAGCGGTCACCCACGCGGCGCGTCCTTGCACGGTTCATCCACATGCAGTGCGCCGGGCGATCAGTCAACCGACAACGCATCCGATGCAGCGGCAGTGCGATCGTGTCCGTCCGCTTCCGACGGAGGTCGAGGACCTTCCGGGCCCGGCCGCAAGATCCGTCGACTACACGACTCCTGATTCAGTACGCGCGATGTTGCGATGGTGTTGCAGTGACGCGGCGCGACTTGATGCTCGATTCCACCTGCGCGCAGGTCGCACTGCGGGCAGTGCGGGCGGGTACTTGCTCTGCATCGCAGGGTTGGCATTTCTCATTCGGAGGACAGAACATGAAGCTGGTCTTTCTATGCGCGGCAGCGGCCGTCATCGCGTGCAGCGGCAGCGAAGGTCCGACCGGAGGACCGGTTTCCGGGGCGGCGGACGTGCACTGCAGAGAGTCCGACGGCGGCGTCCGCGTGCAGCACATCGCGTCTTCGTGCCAGACGGCCGGCGCCGATGCCGGACCGCTCAATTACGGGGAGACGATGTACAACGCCGAGGCCGACGACGACGACTGCAAATACCACCTCAAGTTCACGGCTACGCCCGTGCGGCGGAACACCAACGTGAACTTCACCGTGACGCCGACGGTCAAGGAGACGGGCGCAGCAGCGACGGGTGCAAACGTCCTCGCCGAGGTTTATCTGAACAATACGCATCCGGCGCCGAACACGAACCAGAAGACGACGGAGCAAAGTGGTGGGACGTATGTCGTGGGTCCGGTGCAGTTCGATGCCCCAGGGCAGTGGACCGTACGGTTCCACCTGCACGACAATTGTTCCGACGAGCCCGCGGACTCGCCTCACGGGCACGCTGCCTTCTTCATCGGCGTTCCATGACGAATGGCGGATGCGTGAGATGGAGAGCGATCTTATCGGCGGCGGTGCTGCTTGCGGCCTGTGGCGGGTCGGAGTTAGTGGACTGTCCGAACCTCAGCACGACCTGCCCCTCGCCCCCCCGGCGGCAAGGAGGCTGTCCGCGACCTGACGACGTATTCGGGCGTGTTCTCGCAACGCCAGGCGGTCTTGACGCAGGTCTATTCGTGCAGGATGCCTCCGTCAGGCGCGCCGCAGCCGGCCGCGCAGGAGCGCAGCGTACTGGTCGGCTGGCTCGTCTGCGGCGCGCCGAACAATTGAAAGGAGCGAACCATGCAGCTTGACGCTCCAATCCGCTCGGTACCCGGGCCCATCGCTCTCGCTCTTTGCGTCGCGGCATGCGGCGGCTCGAGTTCGGGCAGCGGCGACGCTGGCGACGTGGTCAACTGTCAGAATGATCCGCGCGTGCTCGTCTACGCCCCGAACGTCTCGGTCCAGTCGCAGGCGAAGACGATGAAGTTCACGCTCGCGCAATCTTCGCCGGCGCCCCCCGCGCGAGGTACGGACACCTGGAACATCCACGTCACCGACGCGAATGGGACCGCACTCCCGAGCCTGACGCTGGCCGCGAAGCCATTCATGCCCGACCACGGTCACGGGCCCGCGGTCATTCCATCCGTCGCCAACAACGGTGGCGGGGACTACACGGTCACCAACTTGTACTTCTTCATGCCCGGCGTCTGGCAGATCACGTTCACTTCCCAAGCGTCGACCGATAGCGCCGTCTTCACGTTCTGCGTTCCGGGATAGCAGAGGGAAGCATGCGTCGCGCATCCACACTCGCGCTCGCGATCGGGACCGCCGCCGGCTTCTCCGCGTGCCACAGTGGCTCGCAGGAAGGCACGCTCACTCGCGCGCAGCTGCTCGATCCGCAGGCGTGCGCCGGCTGCCACCAGGAGCAGTTCACGGACTGGGCGGGGAGCATGCACGCCTACTCCTCCAATGATCCGGTGATGCGGGCGATGAACGCGCGCGGCCAGCGCGAGACCAACGGTCAGCTCGGCACGTTCTGCGTCAACTGCCACGCTCCCATGGCCGTCCGCGAAGGCGCCACCAAAGACGGGCTCAACCTCGATCAGTTGCCGGCGCACCTGAAGGGCATCACCTGCTTCTTCTGCCACTCCGTGGAGAACGTGACCGGCACGCACGACAACCCACTCCAGCTCGCCAGCGACGGCGTGATGCGCGGGTCATTCGGCGATCCGGTCGCGAGCGGGCGCCCGCACGGTGCAGCGTACTCCCCCCACCTTGATCGCAACCGGGCGGAATCGGGGACTATGTGCGGCGCGTGCCACGACATCGTCAATGGCCACGGCGCCGCCATCGAGCGCACCTTCAGCGAATGGAAGGCCTCCGCCTTCGTCCAGCCGACCGCGGGATCGACGTGCGGCCAGTGTCATATGCCGCAGAGCGTTGTGGAGAAGCCGGTGGCGCAGGTACCGGGGGCGCCGCTGCGCCGCTCGCACGCGCACACGATGCCTGCGATCGACGTCGCTCTCACGCCATTCCCTGATACCGAAAGGCAACACGCGCAGGTGCAGGGGCTTCTCGATACGTCACTGCAGACAGCCATCTGCGTGCAGCAGTTCGGGAACACCGGCCAGGTCAGCCTGATCATCGACAACGTCGCCGCGGGCCACTCGTTCCCGAGCGGATCGGAGCAGGACCGTCGCGCCTGGGTCGAGTTGCACGCGTATCAGGCCTCGACGGAGATCTACCAGACGGGCGTGGTGCCGGCGGGAACGCCGTCGACCTCGGCGGCGAGCGATCCTGACCGCTGGCTGCTGCGCGACTGCATGTTCGACGACAGCGGCAAGGAAGTGCACATGTTCTGGGAGGCGGCGAGCTTCGAGACGAACGGGCTTCCCGCAAAGCCTACGTTCGACATCACTTCGCCGGACTTCTACCAGACGCACAAGTACCGCTACTTCCCCAAGGACGGCACTCCGATCCCGCTGCCCGACCGGGTCACCCTGCAGGTGCACTTCGAGCCGGTGGGGCTCGAGGTGGTCGACGATCTGATCAGGAGCGGCGACCTCGATCCTTCGGTGCGGAACACGCTCAAGAACCTTACCGTGGGCGCTGCTCTGGAGTGGACGCCTGCGACGGCTACGGCGACGTATCTGGATCGCAATACGGGGCAGACGGTGAAGTGCGCGACCAACACCAACATCAACGTCGCCGCGGACAGGTTCCCGGCTCCCACGCGCTCGAAGTGTGTCCCCTGACTGAGCGGCTCGATCTGCGGGTCCTCGCCGCCGTCGCGATCCTCGCTGCAGGTGCGGCGCGCGCGAACGGAGCGTTCCCCGACGAGTTCAGCATCCACTTCCCGCCTGACGCTCAGCATCGCATCCTGTTGGGCGCTAACTTCGGCCTGCTCGTCTCGGAGGATGACGGCGCGACCTGGCGGTATAGCTGCGAGCCGTGGGTCGTTGCCGGATCGAACGCGGCCCTCGCCTCAGCCAACGTCGGGTTCTACCAGGTCACTGCCGCGGGCGCGATCCTCGCGAACTCCGTCAACCTGACGCGTTCGAGCGACGTCGCCTGCACCTGGCCGATCTCGACGGGGTCGGTAGGCGGCCAGATCGTCACGGACTTCTTTCCCGATCCGAACGACGCCACGTTCGTGCTCGCGATCGTGACGCTGTCGAGCGGCACCGGCAGCTACATCGTGGCCTCGCACGACGGCGGGATTACGTTCGATGCGCCCCATCTGTACGACACCGCGGATCTCCTGACGGGCATCGAGATTGCGCGCTCGAAGAGAGGCGTCGTCTACGCAACTTCCGTCTCGACCTCAGGTGCGGCGACGTTCCTCGCCAGCACCAACTCGGGCGCCGCCGGGAGCTGGACACCCACGCCGCTCGAGGTCTCGCGGCAGACCCAGCCGCGAATCCTTGCGATCGATCCCGCCGACGAGAAGACCGTCTACCTGCGGCTCCTCAGCGGGCCATCGGACTCGATCTCGGTGACCACGAACGGCGGGCAGAGCTTTACCCAGTCGCCGATTCTGACGATCAATGGGCAGTTCTCCGCGTTCCTCCGTGCCGGAGATGGCGCGCTCTACGCCGGGACGAGGGACGGCAAGCTTTACGTCCAGGCGGCGGGCACGAGCGGCTTCGCCACGCGCGACGGGCCGCATTTCCGATGTCTCGGACAGCGCCGTGGGGCCACCCGGATCTACGCCTGCGCGGACATGATCGTCGACGGCTATAGCCTTGCGACGAGCGACGACAACGGCATCACGTTCCATCCCATGATGAGCTTCACGCAGCTTCTCGGCCCGCTCACCTGCGCGCCGGTACAGACAAACTGCGAGGCGCATTGGGAGCGGATCCAGGGAGTGCTTGGGATCGGATCGGGAGCAGACGCAGGTCAGAATCCCGGCGGTGGATCAGGAAGTGGCGGAGGTTCGCACTGCGCGAGTGCGGGCGCGGATCTGCCAGCGCTACTGGCCTTTGCTGTAATTTTGTGGCGGCGGGCCGAACGTCGCACCAAGGTGTCGAGTCGGTAACACGGCGGGGCCGGCCGGTTGGCGATCGTCGTTTGCGAATCGGTAGCGTCGTCGCAACTGGTCCCCCGCAGCGTCTCGCATCGAGGGCATCCTCCATGAACAACGCAAACGTCGCCCGTTTCTGTACCGCCCTGCTGTTCCCGCTCCTCGCGGCCAACGCCGGGGTCCCACTTGCACATTGCCGGAAGACCGACAAGGCGGAGAGCGGTCTGCAGGGTGAAACGACGGTCGCGGAGGTGACCAGCGGCAAGAACAAGGTCGGGTTCAACTGCAACGTCGATCTGGTCGGGCAGTACCAGGGCGAAGGCGCGAGCTGGCAGCTCACCGCGTGGAAGAACTGCGCCTACTTCGATCAGCGCAAAGGCTCCAACCTGGCGCACCCGGGAACGGTCGTCGTCGACGTGACCGACCCAGCCCATCCAGTAGCGACCGACTGGCTGGACAAACCCGCGATGCTCGATCCCTGGGAATCCTTGAAAATCAACGCAACCCGCCAGCTGCTCGCTGGCGATCAGGGGACGTACGGCTCCCCAGGTCCAGGCTTCGACGTCTACGACGTGTCGGGAGACTGCCGCCACCCGGTGCTGAAAGCGTCCGTGAACATCCCGGCGAGCCTCGGCCATACCGGCCAGTGGGCCCCGGACGGCAAGACCTACTACATCACGACGATCGCGCAGACCCAGGCGGCGCTCGTTGCCGTCGACGTGACGGACGCCACCAAACCGCAGCAGCTTCTCGCCTATACGCCTCCTGCTGGGCTCAATCCCGTCTACCACGACCTCGAATTCAGCAAGGACGGCAATACCGCGTACGTCACCGCCATTGGCGGATTCGGACCGGGGAAGAACGGGCTGATCATCTTCGACGTCAGCGACGTCCAGTCGCGTAAGACCAATCCGGAGATCCGGGTCATCGGCCAGTTTTACTGGGACGACGGCAGCATCGTCGCGCAGAACGCGCTGCCGGTGACGATCGCGGGAAAGCCGTACGTCGTCTTCACCGACGAGGCCGGAGTGGCGTCCATCGGCGGATCCTGTGTGGCCGGCAAGGCTGGGCAGGGCTATCCGCATATCCTCGACATCAGCGACCCGAAGAACCCGAAGCTCGCTGCCAGCGTCCAGATGGACGTGGCGGACGTGGCGTCCTGTCAGCAGAGCCTCGCCCTGAAGATGACCAGCGGACCGACGCAGACGTTCGGTTACTCATGCCATTACTGCGCCGTAGACGACCCCGACGACGCGAAGACGCTGGCGTGCAACTGCTTCGCCGCGGGCCTGCGGATCTTCGACATCAGCAACGTGAAGGCCATCCGCGAGATCGGCTACTACAAGCCACCAGCCCAGGGCACCAAAGTGCTGCCGGGATCGCAGTACGCAAGTGGCCAGGCGGCGAACTTCGACCGGCCGATCGACTGGGCCTCCTCGAAGCCGAGCTTCCCCAAGGACCGGGGGATGACCACTGGCGACCTCTGGACGACGAGCCAGGACAACGGGTTCATGGTGGTCAAGCTCGATGCCAACGCGAGGGCCACGAGCGGCAGCGGATGCGCGAGCGCGGACGGCTCGCTCGGCGGCATGCTGGTCCTTGCCGTGATGGAGATCCTGCGACGACGCAGGGCGCGGGCCTCACGGAGTTGACTCTCCTCTGAACCCGGCGGTACCTCATCGGGATCCGTTCCGCGCGCACCGCCGGGGGCTCATCGATGACCGTCGCGCCCGCAGCTTCTCGCGTCCGCCGCCTCGATGCGCGCATCGTTCTCACCTTCGCGATCATCGCGACGATGTGCGCCATCTTCTGGCTCGGGTCGCGCTATCCATCCCTGCAGAGCAAGGCCGGCGCGGATCCGGATGAAGCGCTCTCCACCCCGCTCGGGTTCGAGGGCCACTTTCCCGAGCCCCGCGCGGACGAGAAGTTCAAGCGCATCCTCTGGGTCGCGGCCGAGTGGGGCGTCACCAACAAGCAGGGGATGACGTTCGGCCTGCTGCTGGCCGCCGGCCTGTTGACATTGATCCCGCTCCTGCCGCGACCGCGGGGCGGCAAGCTGGCTGGCGCGGTGCAGGGAATGCTGGTTGGCGCGCCGCTCGGCGTCTGCGTCAACTGCGCCGCGCCCATCGGCCAGGCGATGCTCAAAGGCGGCAGCCGCGTCGAGGTGGCGCTCGCGGCCATGTTCGCGTCACCCAGCTTCAACGTGATCGTGCTGGGGATGCTGCTGACGCTCTTTCCCTGGTACTTGGCGGCGCTCAAGGTCGCCACCGCGCTGGTGATGGTGCTGGTGGTCGTTCCGTATCTGTCGCGCAAGGCGGACCTGCCGGGATGGCGCAAGCCCGTCGAGGAGCCCGCGCGCGTTCCCGGCCTCCGCGTCTTCCAGTGGTTCCAATCGGGGTTCGCCCGCCTGTCGCAGTCGCTGCTGACTCCCGCCGGCGACGCGCCCAGGACCGTGTTCCACGCCGTTCCCTGGGTGGTGATCCGGTACGCAAAAAACCTCCTCACCGTCATCCTCATCTCGCTACCCCTCATGATCCTCGCGGGGCTCTTCGGCGCCGCTCTCGTCGAGCTTTTGCCTTGGACGCGAGTCGCCGAGATCGCGCAGGTGGACGGCCTCTTCGCGAACGCGACGGTCATTCTCATCGTCGCCGCGTTCGGGACGTTGCTGCCCATCCCCATCGCCTTCGACGTCGTCGTCTGCGCGGTGCTCTGGAACGCCGGCGTCCCCATGTACGTGGTCGCCACGCTGCTCGTCACGCTGGGGATCTACAGCGTCTACCCGGCGAGCCTGATCGGGACGACGCTCTCCTGGAGGATCGCCGCGCTCGCGGGCGTGGCGGTCCTCGTCCTCGGCATCGCGGCCGGATCTGGCGCCGCCCTCTTCAACCGCTGGCACGACCTGCGCACCATCGCTGCCGCCGCCGCATTTCTCGACCGCGTTCCCGCGCCGAAGCCCGCGCCGCTGATCCTGCCCACGGGCCGGACGAGCGCGGAGCTGCGCGGGCTGGCGCCGGCGCTGCCGCAACCGAGGCGTGTGGGCGGCGACCGCTCCGTCGAGCTCTGGAGCGCGCCGTTCTTGCCGCGCGGAGCGAAAGCGGGCGGCAAGCCCTTCACGCGCATCGAAGGGGCGGATCTGGGATTCGAGCGCCTTCCGCTGCCGCGCCCCTATCAGCTGATGGAGCCCGGCCCGATGCACCTCGGCGGCCTGGCCGCGGGCGACGTGAACGGCGACGGGTGGCCCGACGTGGTGGTCGGCACCCACTTCGGCGTCCAGCTCTACGCCAATGTCGGCGGCCGGTTCGCCCTGCAGCAGATCGATTTTCCGCCGATGAAGGAATGGATCGTCTCCGTCGTCGCCCTCGTCGATCTCGACGGCGACCGCGCCCTGGATCTCTTCTTCTGCACCTGGAAGCACGGCTGCCACATCCTCTACAACCGCGGCGGGTCGTTCTCCGGCGCGGCGCACGTCGAGCTTCCGCGATTCGACGAGACGGCCGTCACCGCGGTGGCCTTCGCCGACGTCGACCGCAAGGGCCGTCTGGACATCGTCACCGGCGCCAGCACCTCGCAGCCGCGCTTCTTCTATCCCGCGCCGGCGGTGAACCGCCTCTGGCACAACCGCGGCGAGGGCCGCTTCGAGCCGGAGGCGCTCGCCGGTCCGGAAGGCGATACGCTCACGCTTCTCTTCACCGATCTGAACGGCGACGGGTGGCCGGACCTGTTCGTCGGCAACGACTTCGACGAGCCCGACCGCATCTATTTGAACGATCGCGGGACGCTCCGTCCCATCAAGGCGGCCCAGAGCCCGATCCCGCGCTCGACGACCACCACCATGTCCGCGGATACCGCCGACCTGGACAACGACGGCCGCGACGAGCTGTACATCGCGCAGATCGCCATGGGGACGGTCAGCCAGATGGCGAAGGCGCTGGCGGCTCCGGTGGGCAGCTGCGACGTCTATCCCGATATCGCGGAGCGCTCGCGGTGCGATGCCTCCGCGCGCTTCCAGCTCGCCTCCATCGATGCCCGCAACCACAACGACATCGAGCCCTGCCTGCAGCTGGCCGACCCGCTGCAGCAGCGCGACTGCGTGGTCACCGCGCACCACTGGTTCAATGTGCTCGTGCGGCTGCCGGCCCTCGGCGGCGACAAGGCGAAGGTGCTGGAGCAGTGCGAGAAGATCCCCGCGGACTTCACCACGCTGCACGACGTCTGCGGCACCATCGCGCGCAGCGAGATGGATCACGAGCAGTCGGACGTGATCTATGCGGACGAGCTGCCCTCGGTGAAGCACACCAATCTGCTCTACGCGCCCTCAGGAAACGGGTTCCGCGACGTCACCGGCGAATGGCACGCGGAATTCGGAGGCTGGAGCTGGAACGCGCGGTTCGCGGATCTCGACAACGACACCTGGCAGGATCTCTACGTCGTCCAAGGCTCGCGCCTGCGGCCCGGAAGCGCTTCGGCGACGTTCTACAGGAACCAGCAGGGAAAGACCTTCAAGGACGAGACGAAGGCCTTCGGCCTCGAGGACCACGTTCCCACCGGGTCTTCGGTCTACGTGGATCTGAACGTGAACGGGGCGCTCGACATCATCACGCATCCCTTCCAGCTCACGCCGGTGGTCTGGCGCAACAACGGCGCCAAACGGCCGGGATTCCAGGTCGCCCTCGACGACCGCCGCTCGCAGAACCGGTACGCCATCGGCGCCCGCGTCGAGATCCGCTCGCCCGACGGCCGCCGGCAGGTGCGCGAGGTGAAGGGAAGCGGCGGCTATGCGTCGTACGACGCCCCCGTCGCCTTCTTCGGCCTCGGCGACTGGCCCGCAGTGGCGTCGATCAAGGTGACCTGGCCGGACGGCGACTCTTCCGCCGCGGAAGGCAGCTTCGGTTCCGCGCGCTACACGCTGGTCCGGTTGCCTGACGCGAACGCCACGGCGGCTATCGCGAAGCCCTGAGCGGCGGCTCGGGCACCTTCACCGGCTGCTGGCCTTCGCGGATGTCGTACGTCGAGTCCACGGCGAGTCCCTGGAATTGCTGCACGAGGCCGCTGCCGGGCCAGCGGATCTCCAGCAGCTCGATGACCGTCGCGCGCCCCAGCCCGATATGGGGACGCAGGCTCTGCGCGCCGAAGCTGCCGCCGCTGCCGACCGTGTAGAAGATCTCACGCCGCTTGCCGGCGTCTTCGACGACGGCCCGGATCCGCGCTCCCACCGCGAACCGATTCGCCTGGACGCCGGTCAGCCGCAGCTTCACCCAGTGGTTGCCGTGTCCTGGATTCTTGTAGATGGCAGTCCAGAACTTGTCGGACGTGAAGGCCCCGCCCATCTCCTCGACCACGTCCTGGTTGCCGCTGTGGTCGATGTCCCCGAACGCGACTCCATGCCCCTTCTGCAGGCTGCCGAAACCGCCCGAAGTGGTGACGTCCTCGAAGTAGCGGCCAGAGGCATTGCGGAACATCCGGTTCGGCACCAGCGTGATCAGCGGCGGCGCCCCCGTGCCCAGGTAGAGATCCAGGTAGCCGTCGTTGTCGAGGTCGCCGTAGTTCGCGCCCATGGTCAACAGCAGCTGGTCGAGCCGCGCCTCGCGCGAAACGTCGGTGAACGTCCCGTCATGGTTGTTGTGGTAGAGCCGCGGGCGCTCTCCCTGAGCGTGCGCTTTGTCGCCGAGCACCTCCCGGACGATGTTCGGCAGCGTGGCCAGGTATCCGGAAACGAAGATGTCCGGCCAACCGTCGTTGTCATAATCGAAGAACCAGCAGGTGAAGCTGGTGATCGGCTCGGCGACGCCCGCCTTTGCGGTCACGTCGGCGAACTTCGGCACTCCTCCGCGACTCCCTCCCAGATTGCGGAAGAGGCGATTCGGTCGCCCCAGTATGGAGACGTAGAGATCCGGCCATCCATCGTTGTCGTAGTCGCCGAACGCCGCCGCCTTGACCATGCCTTCGAGCTCGATCCCCGACGCCGGCCCGACGTCGGTGAAGGTCCCGTCGCGGTTGTTGAGGAACAGCTCGAAGTTCTTCGTTTCCGCGGGCCATTGCACCTTCTGCCGGTCCACTTCGTTCCCGATGAAGAGATCGAGATAGCCGTCATTGTTGACGTCCGCCCACGCCGCCGCCTGCGTCGGCATCGCGCTGAGCACGCCGGCCTTTGCGGTGACGTCGGTGAAGGTGCCGTCGCAGTTGTTGTGCAGCAGCGAATTGGGGAACCGGCCATGGTCGTGCAGCCATGCGCCGCGCAGCACCAGGACGTCGATGCATCCGTCGTTGTCGTAGTCGGCCTGCAGCATGTTCAGGCCGCCGACGATGCCCTTGAGGCCGGCCTGCTCGGTCATCCGCGTGAACGTACCGTCGCCGTTGTTGTGGAAGTACTGCATCTGATCGCGCACTCCCATGTGCGAGATCATCAGATCGAGGTGGCCGTCGTTGTCGAAGTCTTCGAGGATCACGCCTCCGGCTTGCCCGAACTCCTTCACGCCTTTCTCGGCGGCGACGTCGCGGAAGCGACCGACGTCTGCGTCGGAGTTGAACGTCCCGGGCGGAATCAGCCACTTCGCGGGGACCTTTTCCGGGTATTGACCCAGGGTCATGTAGCTGATGTTCAGCAGCCAGCGATAGGAGAGGGCGTTCTCGGGATCCGTGTGCGCGTCCGAAAGCAGCTCGGTGTAGAGCCTCGCCGCTTCCGATGCGCCGAGCCGGTACCGGTGGACGCCCCTGTCGCGGATGGGAAAGAGACACGAGTCGGGGTTGTGATCCGAAGAGCAATTCTGCACTTCGCCCAGCCGGAAGTATGCGAACGCGAGGTCGGCTTTCACCGCTTCCACGGCGGCCGCCGGCCATGACGGTTCGATCTCGTTCCGCAACTGCTCGAGGACGGTCAGGGCCCCTTCCGGTTTGTCCGCGTAGAGGTATTGCCGGGCCATCTCGCGCTTGAGCTCGAAGCGCTTGGGAGGATCGCCCTCGGTCTTGAGCGCTGTCGCGAGATCCGCGATCTTCTCGTCGTGCCGGTTCCACTGGTTGTCCCAGACGCCTTCGCGGTCGGCGAGGGCGGCGAGCGTTGCCGGCATGTCGAACCGCGGGCGAGGCCGCTTGAGCGCTACGACGGCGCCGATCGCCGCGACCGCCGCCGCCGCGATCGCGATGAGCGAGCGGGTCTTCACGACGGATTGTCCTTCGGGCTCTGCATCGGCGCTCAGCGCTTCGGGGTGGCCAAAGTACTGTTCTCCCGCATCAGACGCAGGGCGTCCAGCCGCTCCGGAAACGGACGCTCGGAGCCGAGCGCCGCCTTCAGCTCCCGCTCCGCCGCATCCGTCTTGCGCTGCTGCGTGTAGACGACCGCGAGATGGAAATGCGGGCTCGGCTCTTCCGGGGCGCCTTTGACCGCCGCTTCGAGGAGCTCGCGTCCGCGCGGGAGCTGGTTGTTGGCGCGAAAGAGGATCCAGCCGAGGGCATCCAGCAGCAGGGGATCCGACGGCCTGTCGCCGGCGAGCTCGCGAGCGACCTCGAGCAATTTCGGTCGCCAATTGCCGGTGCTCTCCCCCGACGCAAGCAACACGCCGAGTTTGTACCGGGCTAGATCCAGGTCCGGCCTCCCGGAAAGGGCAGCGTCGTACGCTCCGATCGCTTCATCGGGCCTGCGGACGGCAGCGCTGATCTGCGCAAGCATCAATTCCAGATCTACGGCCTCCGGAAACTTCTCTATTCCTCGTTGACAGATGGCCAACGCGTCCGCAGCCCGATCGACGCCGAAGTAGTAGTCGGCCAGGTGCTGGTAGGGCACGGGCGAATCCCGCTGGAGCTCGAGCCCTCTGGTCAGGGCGGCCTCCGCGCGGACGGGGTCGCGCGCTTCGATGTACGCGCGCGCCGCCATGTACCGCGCGGACGCCAGCCCTGCATCGGCTTCCGCCAGCTGCATGAGGCGTTCACCCGCTCCTGACGCGCCGCTCTTGCGAGCCCACGTCCTGGCGAGAGCGGCGAGGAAGGTGGGGAACCGCGGCGCCATCGCGAGAGCTTCCGAGAGCTGCTTCTCGGCCCCGACGTCGTCGTCGCGCGCCAGGGCGAGAATCCCCGCCAGGAAGGGAGGAAACTCCGTGTCCGGCCATGCACGACGGGCAGATTCCACGACGCGTTCCGCCTCGGCCCAGTTTCGCTGCGCGAGCTGCTGTTCCAACGCCTCCCGCTGCTGCGCCAGCCGGCCCGGCCAGTGCTCTCGCATCCACGCGCCGACCGTCCCGAAATCGATCTGCGCGTCAGCGCGGAGCCGCCGCGGCGGCGCGGGTTCCGGCCCGCGGTCGGTCACCGCCTGCAGAAACCCCGCATCGTTTCCGATGCTCTCCGTGGCCCGTCGGGCAGCTTCGGTGGCTGCGTCCATTCCGCGGGATCGGGCGGTGGTGCGGATGAGCAGCCGCCAGGAGGTGGAATCCTTGGGCGCGGTGGCCACCGCGGCCTGCGCATCGGCGAGGGCCCCCGAATATCTTCCGAGACGGAAGCGGATGTCCGCACGGAGCGACCGCGCGTCGGCGCGATTCGGCGCGAGACTGACCGCGCGGTCCAGCGCCGCTTCCGGCGCCTCGAGCATTCCGGCCCTGAGCATCAGCTCCGCGAGGCGGGTGAAGGCGCGGGCGTCTTCGGGGTGCGCCGCCGTCTGCGATTCCAGCTCGAGGAACGCAAGCTCCCAGTTGCCGAGGCCGAGCTCCATGTCCGCAAGCTCGTGCCGGGCGGTGGCCTGAAACGGTTCCAGCCGCAGCGCGGCGCGGAACCGGACGCGCGCGCGGTCGAAATCGCGCGACGCCACGGACAGGCGCGCCTGACCGAGCTCGCGCGCTGCCCGGCGCTGCGTCACGAATCGGGATCGCCAGACCCGAGGGGCGCAAACCGCGGCCACCATGGCGGCGCCGAGCGCGATCCACCAACCAGGCCTCGAACGGCGAAAGATGCCGCGGCGCATTGCCCGTCAGCTTCGCACGAAAAAAGGGCCGCGAGCGATGTGCCCGCGGCCCGTTCAATCGGCAGAGTCCAAAGCGTAGGCGCAAAGCCGCGCCTTCGCGCGGCAGCGCCTAGAAGAGCACCGCCCAGTGCGCCAGGAACGACTTCTGCGCGGACACCCGCAGGCTGTTGGTGATCCCGCTTGGGACGTAACCCGCGTTCCCTGCGGTGATGCTTTGCGGGCCATAGCCGGACACGCCGTGGTTCGACTGGAACTCGAGGTTCAGGTGATTCAGGTTCTTGTTGAAGAAGAAGTTCAGGCCCGCCTTGAAGTTGCGGCTGTTACCGAGGTCCACGCTCGCGTTGCAGGTATTTCGCTGCGCGGTGGTGAGTGTCATCCCGTTGCAGTCGGTCGATGTCTGGAAGTAGCTGAACGACGCGTATGGCGCGATGAAGCCGAAACGGTATCCGGCGTCGACGAAGAAGCCGGTGCCCGTATTCGTATTGCCGCTCCCGTTCCCGTTCAGGTAGCCCACGGCCTCGACGACGAGCTCCGCCGCCTCGCTCTGCGGGAAGTTCAGGTACACGTCGGCCGAAGCCAGACGCTGGTTGACGATGTCGCCAGTTGCGCTGATTCCCGTGTTCCGGATGGCCTGCGCCTGATAGATGCCCGAAAAACCGACACTGAGAACGGGGTCTTTCGCCCACTTGTACGCGCCGTACAACCAGCCGCCTTCTTCCGAACCGATGATGTCGAAGTTGATGAAACCCGCGAACTGCGGATACCGCTTCGGAGTGATGCATCCGGCTCCTGTCGCCGAGCACTGACCCGCTGCGCCGGCGCCAAGAGGAGGCGCCGCCTGCAGGACCGGTGCATATCCCTCGTAGACCCCGCCCCGGAACCCGATCTTCTTGTCCAGCCACCATCCGCGCACCTGCACGCCGGTGTCGCGCAAAGCGGGGAAGCCGTTGCCCGGGAAGCGGAATTCGTCGGTGTGCACGTCGGCGGTGATGAAGTTCGTCGTGCTCTCGAGCAGGTGATGCGAGATGGGGATCAGCAGCAAGCCGGCGTCGATGTAGAGGACGTTGCCGCCGGTGATCCCTGTCGGTGCCCAGCCGATCCACGCATCCTGGACGATGGCGCGGCCAGTGAAGTTGCCGAACTTGCCGAAGTTCGCGTTGTCGACCTGAATCAAATAGCTGAAGTTCTGATTGATATCGCCGTTCGCCAGAAGGCGAGTGCGGCGCACGTAGATGTCGTAGCTAGGATCTTTCCCGCTCGGAGCGCCGTTTTCATTGATGAGCGCCTGGGTCTGGACCTGCACGCTGATGTTGAGGGTCGCGCCTTCGATCGGAATCGGAACTTTGGTCGCGAACGCGGCCGGCGCGAGCAGGAGAGAAGTTGCAAGAACAGCTTTCAGGGTGGCCTTCATCGGCGATCCTTTCCGTCGGTTTCGGCTGCTCAACGAAGAGGCGGGGCGCTACGTGAGGCGGGCGCTACGTGAGGAAAGCTGCGAGCTGCGGCGCCACTCTACGAAAAACGACCGCGTTTTTGCAAATACCCGGCGCGCACAGTCCTCTGACGCGAGCGGCTACTCCATGTGCCAGCCGTGGCTGACGATCACGGACTGGCCCGTCAGGGCGTTCGAGGGGAAGGCGGCGAAGAAGAGCGCCACCTCGGCGACGTCCGCCAACGTCGTGAACTCGCCGTCGACCGTCGTCTTGAGCATCACGTTTTTGATCACTTCCTGTTCGGTGATGCCTAATTCCTTTGCTTGTTCAGGGATTTGCTTTTCAACCAGCGGGGTGCGAACGAAGCCCGGGCAGATCGTGTTCGCGCGGATCCCGAACGCGGCGCCCTCCTTGGCGACGGACTTG
This sequence comes from Deltaproteobacteria bacterium, assembly GCA_005879535.1. Taxonomy (NCBI): domain Bacteria; kingdom Pseudomonadati; phylum Myxococcota; class Myxococcia; species Deltaproteobacteria bacterium. The sequence continues at coordinate 16,172 of VBKI01000058.1, forward strand.
CACAGCCCGATGATTCCGTGCTTCGCCGCGATGTAGGGCGCCTTCAGCGGGGATGCCTCTTTGGAGTGGACGGACCCCATATAGATGATCGCGCCGCCGCGGCGCTGATCGCGCATCCGGCGCATGCAGGCGCGTGTGGTGAGGAACGCCCCGTCGAGATGGATGGCCAGCATCCGACGCCAGTCGGAAAGCTGCAGGTCTACGAGCGCGGAAATGTGCTGCACGCCGGCGTTGGAGACGAGCACGTCGACTCCGGAGAACCTTGCGGCGACCTGCGCGATGCCCTCGTCGACCTGTTTTTCGTTGGTGACGTCCATGGAGACGCCCATGGCGTTGGCACCCAGCGCTTCCGCCGTCTGCTCCGCGCCCTTCACGTCGGCGATGGCGACGCGGGCGCCCTCCTTGAGGAACCGTTCGGCGATGGCGCGGCCCAACCCGCTCGCCGCGCCGGTGACGATGGCGACCTTGCCTTCCAGTCTCATAAGGGCCTCTTGAGCACGCGCGACAGCTCTCCGAAGATGCCGCGCCGGAACGCCAGCACGCAAATGACGAAGATCGCGCCCTCGGTCACCGTCACCCAGGACCCGAGCTGCGCCAGATAGTTCTCCAGCGCCATGAAGATCACTGCCCCGGCTATGGGGCCGAAGATGGTCCCCATCCCGCCGATCAGCGTCATCAGGATCACTTCGCCGCTCATCCCCCAATGCACGTCGGTGAGCGAGGCGAGCTGGAAGACGATGGCCTTGGTCCCTCCGGCCAGCGCTGCCAGGGCCGCGGAGAGCACGAAGGCGATCACCTTGTACTGGTCGGTCTTGTAGCCGAGGGAGATCGCCCGCGGCTCGTTCTCGCGGACGGCCTTCAGCACCTGCCCGAAGGGCGAATGGATGATCCGGTAGATCAGCGCAAAGCCGGCGACGAAGATCGCCGCCACGAAGTAGTACATGAAGTACTTGTTCTCGAGGTGGCCGCGCGGGACGCCCTGGATGCCGTTCTCGCCGCCGGTGAACTCCGCTCGCAGGCAGTAGAAGTAGAACATCTGCGCCAGCGCGAGCGTGATCATGGAGAAGTAGATCCCCTGCCGCCGGATGGCGATGAGGCCGACGACGAGCCCCAGCGCGGCGCCCACCACCACCGAGAAGAGGATGGCCAGCTCGGGAGGCCATCCCCAGGCCAGCGCCGCGTGGGCGCTGGCGTAGCTCGCGCCGCCGAAGAACAGCGCGTGGCCGAAGGAAAGCAGGCCGACGTATCCGATGAGCAGGTTGAAGGCGCAGGCGAAGAGCGCAAAGCAGAGGACCTTCATCGCGAAGAACGGATAGACGACCCACGGCGCCGCGATCACCGCCGCCACCAGGATGGCGATGGGGATCCGCTGGGAGACGGCGCGGGTCTCGATGCGCTGGACGACCGCTTCCGTCATGCCTGCTTCCCGAACAGGCCCGCCGGCCGCACCAGCAGCACGACGGCCATGACCACGAAGATGACGGTGTTCGACGCCTCCGGATAGAAGACCTTGGTCAGGCCCTCGAGGATGCCGAGGGTGAAGCCGGTGACGATTGAGCCGAGGATGGAGCCCATTCCGCCGATCACCACCACCGCGAACACGACGATGATCAGGTCGGACCCCATCAGCGGGCTCACCCGGTAGATCGGCGCGGCCAGTACGCCGGCGAACGCGGCAAGCGCCACGCCGAGGGCGTACGTGATGGTGATCATCCGCGGAACGTTGATGCCGAAGGCACTGACCAGCGCCGCGTTCTCGGTCGCCGCGCGGAGCCAGGAGCCGAGCCTCGTCCCCTCGGTGATCGCCCAGGTCCCGACGCAGAGAATCAGCGAGACGCCGATCACCCAGACGCGGTAGTTCGGCAGGAACATGAACCCGAGGGCCTGCCCTCCCTGGAGCTGCCGCGGCATCTCGTACGGCATCCCGCTGGAACCGAACCAGTTGCTGAAGACGCCCTGGAGGATCAGCGCAATCCCAAAGGTAAGGAGAAGCCCGTAAAGCGGATCGAGCCTGGCGATCCGCCGGAGCATCGTCCGTTCGATGACGACGCCGAGCATTCCCACCGCGAGCGGCGCGAGGATCAGCGCCGGCCAGTACCCGATACCGGCCTTTTCCAGAAGTCCCCAGGCCACGAACGCCCCCAGCATGTAGAGGGCGCCGTGGCAGAAATTGATCACGTTCAGAAGGCCGAAGATGATCGCCAGGCCCAGCGAGAGCAGCGCGTAGAACGAGCCGTTGATCAGCCCGATCAGCAGCTGCCCGAACAGGGCCTGGACGGGGACCGCGACCATCGATCACTTCACGCCGGCATCGACTGCGCGGCTGGCTGCGCCGGCATCGGCTGCGCCGGCATCGACTGCGCCGGCATCGACTGCGCCGGCATCGACTGCGCCGCTGGCTGCACCGGCGGCCGCGGCGCTGGCCTTGCCGCTGGCGCTGACCAGCGAGCACTCCCCCGCATTCAGCGGCCGGAACGCCTGCTCCGCCGGCACTTCCTTCTTCAGCTTGTAGTAATCCCAAGCGCCCTTCGACTCCGACGGCTTCTTCACCTCGTACAGGTACATGGGGTGCATCTTCCGCCCGTCGGCGCGAATCGTGCCCTTGCCGAACGCCGGATCGTCCGTCGGCAACTTCTTCATCTGCTCGACCACTTTCTTCCCATCCGCATCGCTCTTCAACGCCTTCAGTGCCTTCAGGTAATGAAGCACCGACGCATACACTCCCGCCTGCACCATCGACGGCATCTTCCCGCCCATCCGGTCTGCCCACTTCTTCGACCAGGCGCGCGTCTTGTCGTCGCGGTCCCAGTAGAAGCTCTCCGAAAGCAAGAGCCCCTGCGCGGTCTGCAGCCCGAGCGCGTGCACGTCAGTGACGAAGACCAGCAGGCCCGCGAGTCGCTGGCCGCCTTTCACGATGCCGAATTCGGACGCCGCCTTGATGGAGTTGATGGTATCGCCGCCGGCGTTGGCGAGGCCGATCACCTTGGCCTTCGACGACTGCGCCTGCAGCAGGAACGAGGAGAAGTCGGTGGTGTTGAGCGGGTGCTTGACGCCGCCGACCACCTTGCCGCCCGCCGCCGTGACTACGGCGGTCGTGTCCCGCTCCAGCGCCTGGCCGAAGGCGTAGTCGGCGGTGAGGAAGAACCAGGTATCCCCGCCGGACTGCACCTCCGCGGTCCCGGTGGTGTGGGCGAGGGCATACGTGTCGTAGGTCCAGTGCACGGTGTTCGGCGTGCACGCCTTGCCCGTCAGGTCGCTGGTGGCGGGCCCGGAGGCGAGGAAGACCTTGTTCTTGTCCTTCACCACCTGCGCGACGGCTAGCGCGACGGACGAGGTGGGGACGTCGACGATCACGTCCACGCCGTCCACGTCGATCCACTGGCGCGCGATGTTCGAGCCGACGTCCGGCTTGTTCTGGTGGTCGGCGAAGATCACTTCGATGTTGGCGTCGCCGATCTTTCCGCCCATCTCTTCCGCCGCCATCTTCGCCGCGGTCACCGAGCCCTGTCCGGCGAGATCGGCGTACAGGCCCGACTGATCGTTGAGGACGCCGATCTTGATCACCTTCCCGGTGAACTCGGCGCGCGCGGCCAGGGGCAGCGCGAGGACCAACAGCATTGCGATGCGTGCGTTCATGGTTGGAGCTCCTTGAGGGTCAAACTCCGAGATACTGCTGTACCCGGTCCATGCTGTCCCGCAGCGCGGCGTTCGGAATCTCGTCGACGATCTTCCCGCGCTCCATGACGTAGTGACGATCGGCGACCGTACCGGCGAAGCGAAGGTTCTGCTCGACGAGCAGGATGGTGAATCCGTCCGCCTTCAGCTTCCGGATCACGTTACCGATCTGCTGGACAATCACAGGCGCCAGGCCCTCGGTCGGCTCGTCGAGGAGGAGGAGCCTCGCGCCGGTGCGGAGGATGCGGCCGATGGCGAGCATCTGCTGCTCGCCCCCCGAGAGCCGCGTCCCCTGGCTGCGGAGCCTTTCGCGAAGGTTGGGGAACAGCTCGAAGACCTGGTCGCGGGTCAGGCCGCCGTCGCGGATCTTCGGCGGCAGCATGAGATTTTCCTCGACGTCGAGGCTGGCGAAGATGCCGCGCTCCTCCGGGCAGAAGGCGATCCCATGCCGCGCGATCCGGTAGGGCGGCAGGTCGATGGTCTCCGCTCCCTCGATCTTCACCGAGCCGGTCCGGCGGGGGACGATCCCCATGATCGACTTCATGGTCGTCGTTTTGCCCGCTCCGTTGCGCCCGACCAGAGTCACCAGCTCGCCCTTGCGCACCTCGAGGTCGACGCCGTGCAGCACGTGGGACTCGCCGTACCACGCCTGCAGCTTGGTGACGGAGAGCAGCGCGTCAGGCATGCTCGGTGCCCAGATATGCGGCGACAACGGCCGGATTCTTGGAGACGGACTCGTAGTCGCCTTCGGCGAGCACCTCGCCGCGGGCGAGAACGGTGATGCGCTGGGAGAGACTCGCGACCACGCCCAGGTTGTGCTCCACCATCAGGACCGTACGGTCCTTGGCGACCCGCTGGATGAGCGCCGCGATGCGATCCACGTCCTCGTGGCCCATGCCGGCGGTCGGCTCGTCGAGCAGCAGCATTTCGGGATCGAGCGCCAATGTGGTGGCGATCTCCAGCGCCCGCTTGCGCCCGTAGGGCAGCTCCGGCCGACAACAGCTCCTCGGCGCGGGCGTCGAACTGGCGGAGCACGCGGTCGCTCTGCCAGAAATCGAAGGACCCGCCGCGCTTGCGCTGCAGCGCGATGCGGACGTTCTCCAGGGCCGTGAGATAGGGAAACACCGCGCTGATCTGGAAGGAGCGCACCAGTCCCATGCGCGCGACGTCCGCGGGAGCAGCGGCCGTGATGTCGCGTCCCTTGTAGTTGATGGTGCCGTTCGTCGCAGGCAGGAACCGGGTCAGCAGGTTGAAGCAGGTCGTCTTGCCCGCGCCGTTGGGGCCGATCAGCGCGTGGATGGTTCCGCGAACTACCCGCAGGTCGACGCGCTTGACGGCGATGAACCCGCGAAACTCCTTGGACAGCCCGCGGGTCTCGAGGATGACCTCAGGTTCGGGCACGCGGCTACTTAGTCGAAAGGCTGCCCGCCGTGCAAGTACGGGAGCGCTGGAAAGGTGCGATCCGGGCGCTGCGTCGCCAGCTTTCCGGCTGACTTACCCAAGGGGAGAAAATGCATATGACCGCTTTCATCCGTTCCCTCTGTCTTTCCGCGCTGCTCGCGGCCGGCGCCGCCTGGGCGCAGCAGCAGCCGGTCGACAATCCCGACAACCCGCACTCGACGAAGGCGAAGGACAAGCAAACCTCCGACGTCCCGAGCTCCACCACCAACCCGCAGGTCAATCAGGCGGAGCAGGGCAGCCCGCGCAGTCCGCAGAACAAGGACGTCGCGGCCGGCCAGACCACCGCCATGACGGACAAGGACCAGATGTCCGGCATGGACCACGACATGATGAAGAACGCGACGCCGCAGCAGATCCTGCAGAAGCTGCACATGTCGAACCTGCACGAGATCGAGATGGCGAAGATGGCGGAGCAGAACGGCTCAGACAAGATCAAGTCCTACGCGAAGACGCTGCAGACGGATCACCAGGACGCCGACAAGAAGGTGAAGGACCTGGCGCAGAAGAAGAACTTCACCCTCACCGACACGGCGAAGAACCCCGAGATGCAGCAGAAGATGGAGCAGGCGAATCAGCGCTTCTCCAGCATGAAGGGGCAGGAATTCGATCGCGCCTTCACCAACCGGATGTCGATGGAGCACAAGCGGGTGATCTCGATGGCGCAGAACTGGCGGCAGAACTGCACCGACCAGGACGTCTGCAACCTGATCGACACCTTGATGCCGAAGCTGCAGCAGCACGCGCAGATGGCGGATCAGCTCCGTGGGCCGACGGCGCAGGGGAGGACGCCGGAGAATCCGGTTAGCAGGTAGACAACAGATCGTCAGGCGAAACCGCCCCGGACCCGCCCTGCGGGCCGGGGCTGTTGCCATCTCGGTGCGCGTGTGCTTTGGTCCGCCCCCGCAGCGCGTTCGGACTGGTTCGCTTCCCCCAAGCTGAAGGAGCGGACGTCGATGACCATCTCCCGGCGTAAACTGATCCAGGTGGCAGGCGCAGGCGCGGCCGCGCTCGCCTTGCCGAAGAAGACTTTCGCGGCGAAGAAGACACTGCGCATCCTGCAGTGGAACCACTTCGTCCCCGGCTACGACAAGTGGTTCAACGGCCAGTACGTGAAGGAGTGGGGCGAGAAGAACGACACCGAGGTGATCGTCGACAACGTCGGCATCCCCGCCATCAACCCCACCGCGGCCGCCGAGGTGTCGGCCAAGAAGGGCCACGACCTCTTCATGTTCCTCTGGCCGCGGCCGGCCTACGAAGAGGACGTGATCGACCACGGGGAGATCTACCAGGAGTGCGAGAAGAAGTACGGAAAGCCGATCGACCTGGCGATCAAGAGCACGTACAACCCGAAGACGAAGAAGTACTTCGGGTTCTCGGACATGTTCGTTCCCGACCCGATCAACTACCGCATCGATCTGTTCCAGCAAGTCGGCGGCAACGTCGACAGCTGGGACAACATCCGCAAGTACGGAAAGATGATCAAGGACAAGACCGGCGTCCCGGTCGGCATCGGCCAGGCGGCCGAGATCGACACCGCCATGGCGATGCGCGCCGTTCTCTACGCCTTCGGCGGCGGCGAGCAGGACGAGCAGGGCAACATCGTCCTCAACTCCAAGCAGACGGTGGAGGCGGTGAAGTTCGTCAAGGCGCTCTATCAGGAGACGATGACGCCGGAAGTGCTCTCCTGGGACGCTTCCTCGAACAACCGCGCCATGCTCGCCGGCAAGTCGTCGGTGGTGCTCAACGCCATCTCCGTCACCCGCGAGGGCGAGAACAAGAACATGATGGTGGATGGTTCGCCGATCGCCGATCGCATCGGACTGGCGAAAGCGGCGCAGGGTCCGGCGCGGCGCATGGGCCTCGAGCACGTGATGTCGAACTTCGTCGTCTGGAAATTCGCCGAGAACATCGAGGGGGCGAAGAAGTTCCTCGTCGACCTGATCGGGAATTTCCACAGGGCCTACGACGCGAGCGAGTACTACAACTTCCCCTGCTTCCCCAAGCAGGTGCCAGATCTCAAGGAGACGCTGGCCAACGACAAGAAGGGCAAGCCGGCGGGAAAGTACAGCGTCCTCGCCGACGCGCAGCAATGGGCCACCAACGTCGGGTTCCCCGGCTACGCGAACGCCGCCATCGACGAGATCTACTCGACCTGGGTGCTCAACACGATGTTCGGCCAGGCCTCCACCGGCGCGATGTCTCCGGAGGACGCGGTCAAGGAAGCGGACGCGAAGTGCCGCAAGATCTGGCAGAAGTGGAAGGAGCGGAAGCTTCTATAAAAGCCGTCCTTCATGGCAATCGTCGAGACGAAGCAGATCAAGAAGGTCTTCGCCGATCACACCACCGCCGTCGATGGCGTCGATCTGATCACCCGGGAGGGCGAGTTCCTCGTCCTCCTCGGTCCGAGCGGCTGCGGCAAGACCACGCTGTTGCGGATGATCGCCGGGCTGGAGCAGCAGACCAGCGGCGACATCGTCATCGGCGGCACGGTGGTCAACGACCTTCCCCCGCGCGAGCGGAAGATCGCCATGGTCTTCCAGAGCTACGCGCTCTATCCGCACCTCACGGTGGCGAAGAACATCGCCTTTCCGCTCAAGGCCGCCGATACGCCCAAGGAGCAGATCGAGGGCCGGGTGCAGAAGGCGGCGTCGATGTTCGGGATCGAGCGCCTTCTCCACCGGAAGCCGCGTCAGCTCTCCGGCGGCGAGCGGCAGCGGGTGGCGCTCGCGCGGGCGATGGTGCGCGAGCCGTCGGTGTTCCTGCTCGACGAGCCGCTCTCCAACCTGGACGCGAAGCTGCGCACCAGCGCCCGCGACGAGCTGCAGCACTTCCAGCGTCGCCTGGGAACCACGACCATCTACGTCACCCATGATCAGGTCGAGGCGATGGGCCTCGGGCACCGCATCGCGGTGATGAACAAGGGCAAGGTGCGCCAGCTGGGGCCGCCGCAGGAGGTGTACAACGACCCCGCCGACACCTTCGTCGCGGGGTTCCTCGGCTCGCCGCCGATGAACTTCTTCGAGCGCAACGGGGCGTTGGTCGGGTTCCGCCCCGAGCAGATGCTGCCCAAGGCCGCGTACTCGACGCAGGAGCCCCTGGTGCACGTCTGGTTTCGAGTGGACCGCGTGGAAAACCTGGGCGCGGACCGGCTGCTGTACGGGTCTTTGCGCGACCTCGCGCCCGAAGTGAAGATGATCATCAATCTTCCCTTCACCGTCCACCTCCCCATCACCGAAGGACAGGCGTACGAGTTCTCGGTCAAGGAACGTGATTTGAAGTTCTTCGACAAGGAAAGCGGGCTGCGGATCGCGCCGAGGCCGCTGTGAGGACCGCCGACAGCCCGAATGCGCTGGCGCGCATCCTCATTGCCCCGGCGCTGATCTACATCGGCGCGGTCATCGGCGTTCCCTTCATCCTCTCGCTCTGGTTCGCCGTCAGCGACGTGACCGTCAGTTCCGCCGCCGGGAACTTCGTCGGGCTGGAGAACTTCCGCTCTGCGCTCGACGACCCGTCGTTCCGGCGGGCGCTCCGGAACACGTTCCTCTTCGCGGTGGTCTCGCAGGTGATCGTGGTGATCCTCGCCACCACTCTGGCGGTCGCGCTGCAGAAGGACTTCAAGGGAAAGTGGGTCGTCCGCCTGCTGATACTCCTGCCCTGGGTGGCGCCGGTCTCGCTCGGCAGCATCGGCTGGTTGTGGATCCTCGACTCCATCTACAGCGTCATCAATTACGGCCTGTACCACTGGGTCCACGTCTGCGGCCCGGAGCCGGGGATGACCTCCTGCCCGGTCTGGCTGGGGCAACCGTCGCTCGCAATGGCTTCCATCATTGGCGTCCAGGTCTGGCGGACGCTGCCGCTCGCCACCGTCATCAACCTGGGCGGCCTCAGCTCGATCCCGCAAGACATCCACGATGCGGCGAGCATCGACGGCGCGGGGTTCTTCCGCACGATGTTCCAGATCACGATTCCGCTGGTCCTCCCGATCCTGCTGGTGGCGGTGCTCTTCGGATTCGTCTTCGCCTTCACCGACATGATCGTCGTCTGGGTGCTCACCCGCGGCGGTCCTTACGACATGACGCAGGTGCTCGCGTCGCTGGCGTTCTTCAAGGGCATCGACGGAGGCGACCTCGCCGGAGCGTCTGCGATCGCGCTCTTCCTCTTTCCCGTGCTCGCCGCGGCCGCCATCCTGCTCCTGCGACTCGCGCGCCGGGCGGAGGTCATATGAGCGCGCGGGACAAGGGCGCGAAGGTCGCCCACCGGGGGCTGCTCGTCCTGTTCAGCATGTTCGCGGCGTTTCCTTTCGCCTGGATGCTGATCACCACCTTCAAGAAGACCAACGATCTCTTGAACCCGAACAGCTTCCCATTCGGGTATCCGCAGGGGCCGACGCTCGAGAACCTGAAGGTCCTCTTCGAGGAGACGCTGTTCGTCCGCTGGATCGGGAACACGGCGTTCGTCGGCGTGCTGGTCGTGATCATCACGCTGCTCTTGGCAGTGCCCGCCGGATACGCCCTGGCCCGGCTCAGCGGGACCTTCGGGGAGCAGCTCGGGATCGGGATCTTCCTCACCTACCTGGTGCCGCCGACCATCCTCTTCATTCCGCTGGCGAAAGTGGTCAGCACGCTGCACCTGCAGGACAACCTCTGGGCGCTGGTGCTGACCTACCCGAGCTTCACCATCCCCTTCTGCACATGGCTGATGATGGGGTTCTTCAAGGCAATTCCCAAGGACATCGAGGAAGCGGCGATGGTCGACGGAATGAGCCGCCTCGGCGCTTTCGTGCGCGTGATTCTGCCGATGTCGGTGGCCGGCCTGCTGACCGTGGTGATCTTCAGCTTCACGCTGGTCATGCAAGAGTTCGTCTACGGGCTCACCTTCATCAATAGCGGCCGCAACTTCACCGTCAGCGTCGGCGTCCCCTCATTCCTCGTCCGTGGGGACGTCTACTTCTGGGGCTCCCTGATGGGCGCCTGCTTCATCGCCAGCGTGCCCATCGCCTTCCTCTACAACCTGTTCGTCGACCGCTTCATCGCCGGCTTCACGGTCGGGGCGGTGAAAGGGTGAAAGGTTGAAGACCCAACCTTTCGATAAGACCCTAGTCGCGGCCGCCGAAGGCGGCTTAGCGACTACGCTCCAGCCGGTATTTTGCTCGGCGGCATATTGACAACCGGTCCGGTACGACGGCAGGCTTTCGCCGCTTTCTTACAACAAGGAGCTCCCCGTGAGGCGCAGGACCTTTTTGAAGGGTTCGGCAGCAACGGTTGGCGGAGCGGTCGCACTCGGGTTCGATCTCAGGAATGCGCGCGCGGAGATGCGCGAGTTGAAGATCGCCCGGACTACGGAGACGAGAAGCACCTGCCCGTACTGCGCGGTTTCCTGCGGCGTGATCATCCACACGCTGGGGGACAAGGCGAAGAACGTGAAGCCGGCGGTGGTGCACGTCGAGGGCGACCCGGACCACCCGATCAATCGCGGCACCCTCTGTCCCAAAGGCGCGACGCTGCGCGACGACATCAACAATCCGAATCGGCTGACCGTCCCCAAGGTGCGCCGTCCCGGCTCCGACAAGTGGGAGGAGATCTCCTGGGACGACGCGATCGCGCAGATCGCCCGCCACATCAAGGCGACGCGCGACCGCACATTCGTGGCCAAGAACGCGAAGGGCCAGGTGGTGAACCGGACGCCCGGCATCGGGATGATCGGCGGCTGCACGGATACCAACGAGTTCAACTGGCTGCAGTGGAAGTTCATCACCGCCATCGGGATTCCCTACCGGGACTCCCAAGCAAGAGTTTGACACGGTCCCACGGTGGCCAGTTTGGCCGCCACGTTTGGCCGCGGGGCGATGACCAATGGCTGGGTCGACATCAAGAACGCCGATGTCATCCTGATCATGGGGTCGAACGCCGCGGAGAATCACCCGTGCGGGTTCAAGTGGGCGATCGAGGCCAAGAAGAACCGCAATGCGAAGCTGGTCTCGGTGGATCCGCGGTACACGCGCACGTCGGCGGTATCGGATATCTACGCGCCGATCCGGCCGGGCACCGACATTGCGTTCCTCAACGGCCTCATCCGGCACGCGCTGAACACCGGCCGCTTCCACGAGGAGTACGTCCGGATCCACACCAACGGTCCGTACGTCATCAACGAGAAGTACGACTTCAAGGACGGCCTTTTCAGCGGCTTCGACGGGTCGAAAGGCGAGTACGACAAGAACGCCTGGCAGTACGAGCCGGATCCGAAGACCAGCGCATACATGGTCGACAAGGAGATGAAGAACCCCCGGTGCGTCTTCCAGCTTTTGAAGAAGCACGTCGAGCGGTACACGCCCGAGATGGTAGAGAGGATCTGCGGTACGCCGAAGGATCAGTTCCTCAAGGTGGCGGACGTGGTCACCTCGACGGGCAACGCGGCGCGCGCGGGCACCATCATGTACGCGCTGGGATGGACGCAGCACTCCACCGGCGTGCAGATCATCCGGGCCGCCGCCACGCTGCAGCTCGTCCTCGGCAACGTCGGGCGTCCGGGAGGCGGAGTGAACGCGCTGCGCGGGCATTCCAACATCCAGGGCGCGACGGACATGGCGGGCACCTTCGAGATCCTGCCGGGTTATCTAAAAACGCCGACGGGGGCCACGCAGACGCTCGCGGAGTATCTCGAGAAGGGTCCCCCCACCACGCTGAACAAGCAAGCGTGGCCGTCGATGAACTACTGGCAGAACTATCCCAAGTTCATGGTCTCGCTGCTCAAGGCCACCTATGGGGCCAAGGCGACCAAGGACAACGACTGGGGCTTCGAGTGGCTGCCGAAGGTCGATGGCAACTACTCGTGGATGTACATCTTCGACGACATGTACCGCGGCAACTCCCAGCGCGCCGGCGGCACGGAGCCAGGGCCTGAAGGATTCATCACGTTCGGCATGAATCCGGTCGGGATCGGGCCCAACAGCTCGAAGATGATCAATGCGCTCGCCAAGCTGAAGTGGATGGTCGTCGGCGAGAACTACGAGATCGAGACCGCCACGTTCTGGAAGGCGCCGAAGAAGTACGGCGGTCCGGAAACGTCGCAGATCCAGACCGAGGTCTTCCAGCTGCCCTGCTCGGGTTTCGCGGAGAAGGACGGCACGTTCACCAACTCGGCCCGCTGGATGCAGTGGAAGTGGAAGGCGATCGATCCGCCCGGACAGGCGAAGACCGACCAGGAAGTGCTCGGGCGCATCCTCCTCGCGGTCCGCGCCCTGTATCAGAAGGAGGGCGGAGCGAATCCGGAACCGGTGCTCAACCTCGACTGGAGCTACACAAATCCGTACGCGCCGGACCTGGCCGAAGCGCTCAAGGAGATCAACGGCAAGGCCGTCGAGGACATCAAGGACCCGAAGGATCCGACGAAGATCGTCAAGAAGAAGGGCGATCAGCTCGACGGGTTCGCCCAGTACATGGACGACGGCAGCACCATGGGTGGGAACTGGCTGCACGCTGGCGTCTACACCAGCGCGGGCAATCTGGCGCAGCGGCGCAACAATGCCGACCCGATGGGGCTCGGCATGTTCCACGAGTGGGGCTTCAGTTGGCCGGCGAACCGGCGCATCATGTACAACCGCGCCTCGGCGGACGCGAACGGGAAGCCGTGGGATCCTTCGCGGCCGGGCATCGTTTGGAACGGCGAGAAGTGGGTGGGCGACGTTCCGGACATCAAGCCGGATTCGCCGCCGGGCCAGTTCGGCGCCTTCATCATGAATCCGGAGGGTGTCGGGCGGCTGTACTCGCCGGTGCTCAACGACGGGCCTTTCGCCGAGCACTACGAGGCGGTCGAGGCGCCCATCGACAACCCGCTGCACCCGAAGGTGACGTCCAACCCGGCGACGAAGAAATTCAGCTCGAACAAGGACGTCTACGGCGGGCGCGACGAGTTCCCGGTCGTCTGCACCACGTACCGGCTCACCGAGCATTACCACTATTGGACGCACCACACGAACATCCTCAACCAGCTGCAGCCGGGGTTTTTCATCGAGATCCCGGAGGAGCTGGCGAAGGAGAAGGGGATCAAGAACGGCTCGCTGGCACGCGTAACCTCGGCGCGCGGCTCCATCGAGGGTGTGGCGATGGTCACGCGCCGCATCCACCAGCTCAACGTCGACGGCAAGCGCGTCTGGCACATCGGCTTCCCGCTGCATTGGGGATACGCGGGCGATCCCAACCACATCGGGCCGCTGGCGAACTTCCTCACGCCATCGGCGATGGACCCGAACACCTGGACGCCTGAGTACAAGACCTTCCTCGTCAAGCTCGAGAAGGTGGAGGGGGTGGCCTAATGGCTCTCCAGGGACTCGAGATTCGTCGCTCCTCCGCCACCCTCCGGGGCGGAGGCACCGGGCTGCGCAAGATGCCGACGGTGGCCAAGTACATCGACACGACCATCTGCATCGGCTGCAAGGCGTGCGAGGTCGCGTGCCAGGAATGGAACGACCTGCCGCTGGCGCGCACGGAGCAGACCGGGACGTACCAGACGCTGCCGACGCTGGCGGCCAACTACTGGAACCTGATCCAGTTCCGGGAGATCGAAACGAAGGCGGACGGCCTGTCCTGGCTGATGCGCAAGGACCAGTGCATGCACTGCGACGAGCCGGGCTGCCTCGAGGCCTGTCCAGCGCCCGGCGCCATCATCCAGTACGTCAACGGAATCGTCGACGTGGATCCGGAGCGCTGCATCGGCTGCGGGCTCTGCGAGACCGGGTGTCCGTTCGATGTGCCTCGCTACGCGCAGGGCACCAACAAGATGGCGAAGTGCACGCTCTGCGTGGATCGCGTATCGGTCGGGTTGGAGCCGGCGTGCATCAAGGCGTGCCCCACCGGATGCCTGCAGTTCGGCGACAAGGCTTCGCTGGTGGAAGTGGCGAAGCACCGCGTGGACCAGCTGAAGTCGAACGGGTACGCGACGGCGTCGTACTACGATCCGCAGGGCGTCGGCGGCACCGGCGTCATCACCGTCCTGAAGCACGGCGACCACCCGGAGTGGTACGGGCTTCCGAAGGACCCGACGGTGCCGACCACCGTCAGCGTCTGGAAGCGCGTGCTGCATCCCATCGGGTTCATCGCCATGGCGGCGGCGGTGTTCGGCGCCATCGGCCATTTCATGGCCTTCGGTCCGAAGAAGCCCCAGGACACGGCGCGGGAGACCGAGGGAGACCAGGTATGAGCGAGCTGCGCATTCCCGGGGCGTCGCATGTGACCGGACCGACGGTGATGGACGTCGCCCGGGCGCGGGAGGACGTGCTCGTCGGAGACGAGATCGTCCGTCATCGTCTCTCTTCCCGGGTGATCCACTGGGTGGTCGCGGTGTTCTTCTTCGGCGCGCTGCTCAGCGGGATGCCGATCTGGTCCCCGGTCTTCGGCTGGATGGCCCACCTGTTCGGCGGGCTTTCCGTCTGCCGCTGGCTGCACGCCTGGCTGGGAGTGGCGTTCGCGGCCGCCACGGCTGTGATGTTCGTCCTCTGGATGCGGGACATGGTGTTCGACAAGCACGACCGCAAATTCAACGTGATCCAGTACCTCCGGTTCTCTCAGGCGGAGGATCCCGACGTCGGCAAATACAATGCCGGACAGAAGTTCTTCTTCTGGATGGTCGCCGTGACGGGGTTGGTGATCTTGCTGACGGGCATCGTGCTCTGGTGGCCGACCTACTTCAACCAGACGCTGCGCTCGATCTCCATCCTGCTGCACGACGTCTGCTTCATCGGGTTCTTCGCGGCCATCGTCGGGCACATCTATCTCGGCACGGCGGCGGAGCCGGGGACGTTCCGGTCGATGACCCGGGGAACCGTCAGCCGGCCGTGGGCGAGGCTGCATCACCCGCGATGGTACCGGGACGTGACGGGTGAGCGACCCTGAGCAGCGGGCGCTGCAGCTCGCGCAGGAGCATCCGGGCTCGGCCGAGCTGCTGCGATTCGCCGCCGGCCTTCTGAAGGCGCAGGGATCGCTGCGGGCGCCGGAGTTGGGCACCGTCGCAGCGGCGGCGCGGCCGGTGCTCGAATACTGCGCGCGCAGCGGGCCGCCCGAGCTGGGGGCGGATGCGCGGAAGATGCTTGCGGACGGCGGCACGTTCGACGGCCGCATCCGGGCGTACTGGGAGACAGGGGAGTTCGATTACCTCGCCCGCGCAGCGCTCCAGCCCTACGCGCGGATGCTGCGCGAGACTGGACAGTCTCCCGACCGGAGGGTGCTGGGCACCTGTGTGTTCTGCGGGAGCGAGGCCTGGATTGCTTCGCGGCGCATTCCGCCGGGGCCCGGGACCGGTGAGGGGTCGCTGCGGATGCTCCACTGCGCGCTGTGCGCCTTTACCTGGCAGGTAGGCCGCATCCGCTGCCCGTCGTGCGGCGAGGAGGACCCCGACAAGCTCCCGTCCTTCACCGCTCCGCCGCATACCGGCGTGCGGGTCGAGGCGTGCGAGAGCTGCAAGACGTACGTCAAATCAATCGACCTGAGCCTCGACGCCCGCCGGGTTCCGGAGATCGACGAGCTGGTGTCGCTGTCGATGGACCTCTGGGCGACAGAGCAGGGGTACGCACGGATGGAACCGGGATTGGCCGGACTGTAGCGGTCGGCCTCTAGCCCACTGGGGCGGAACTCGCCCCGGGGCGAGTTGACTATTCGACAACCGTTCCACAGCATGGGCGATCTGTCGCACGACCTCCCATTCGACACCTCATCCACCTCATCAACTCATCACCTCATCACCTCATCGTATCGCGATGGAGATCCGCAGCCGTGTGGCGTGATCGGCACCGTCGAGTAACGACGTCATCCTTGCGCAGGGCATGTCAGGGGGCTTTGTTACCAATACGCGCATGACAGACACGAAGCCTTCTCTCGAGTCGCTCGAGTCTCTGGACAGCTCCGATCTCCTCTCCGCGACGCGGGAGCTTGTCCGCAAATCACATGGCGTCGAGGCCGATCTCCTGGCGCACCTCGGAGAAATCGACGACCGGAAGCTGTATCTGGACTGCGCTCATCCCTCCATGTTCGCCTTCTGCCTCGACGAGCTCGGTTTCTCCGAATGCGCCGCGTACAATCGGATTACCGTCGCCCGGATCGGACGGCGGCTGCCCGCAGTGATCAAAGCGGTCAGATCGGGACGGGTGCATCTCGCCGGGCTGCGGCTGCTCGCGCCGCACCTCACTACCGAGAACCACGAGGTGCTCCTGGCGCAGGCGGCCGGCAAGTCGAAGCGGGAGATCGAGGAAATGGTGGCGCGCCTGTGGCCGCTGCCGCCGGTCCCGACGTCGATCCACAGGCTGCCGGAGAATCCAGTGGTCAAATCGCCTCCGATGCCAATGTCTCGCGCGTTCTGGGGCAACGCCGACCCACCGCCGCTTCCGGACGAACCAAGACCCGCGTCGCACTCACCCGATCAGAACACCGGGCCAACTGCGCCCGCGCGGGACCGGCACCGACCGCTCATTGCGCCGCTCAGTGGCGAAACATTCAGGTTTCAGTTCACGGGCACTCGCGAGCTTCGCGACCGGCTGCAGGAAGCGCAGGATCTCCTCCGCCATCGCGTGCCTGATGGAGACGTGTCGACCATCCTCGAAAGGGCGCTCAACCTGCTCGTCG
Organism: Deltaproteobacteria bacterium; assembly: GCA_005879535.1. Lineage (NCBI taxonomy): Bacteria > Pseudomonadati > Myxococcota > Myxococcia > Deltaproteobacteria bacterium. Next base: position 32,917 of record VBKI01000058.1, read on the forward strand.
CGGAGGTGAAGAAGGAACGTTTCGCGGTGGGCCGCAAGGCTCGGTCGGAGTCGACCGAAGAAGCGGAGACGACGAAACCGGTGAAGACGCAAACGGAGGAGACTCCGCAGACGGACGACACAACACAGACGGGCGGCGCAACGCAAACGGCGGAGGCGTCGGTGATCCCAGAGGCTGCCTCGCGCCATATTCCGGATGCCATCAAGCGCGCCGTCTATGAACGCGACGGAGGTCGTTGCGCGTTCGTGGAAGAGAATGGTCGCAGGTGCTCGGCGACTGCCGCGCTGACCTTCGATCACGTCGAGGGGTTTGCGCGGATGCCGGTGCACACAATCGCCGGAATCCGCCTGCTCTGCTGGGCACACAACCAGCACGCTGCTGACCAGATGTACGGGCGCGAGTTCATGGAACAGGCGCGCAATGGGAAGGAGCCGCCCCCAACTCGCCCCGGGGCGAGTTGAGGCACGTCATCGCCGAACTCGCCCCGGGGCGAGTTGAAGAGGCCTGGATCTGATCAGCGCAGATCGTCCAGCGTGGTGAGGATTTCTTCCCATCCCTTGCGGTGGTTTTCCGCCTCGTCATCCGGAAGGCCGGAGTGGGTCAGCGTGACCTGGGTGCCGCCGTCCTTCGGATCGAGCTCGAGGCGAACGACGGTCTCGATGCCGTGGGTTGCCTCGGACATCCAGGTCTGCTCGAACAGCCGCGGGCGCTCCAGGCGGGTGAATCGGCCGTAGTGAGGCCACCGCTTGCCTTCCCATTCGACTTCGGAGTGCCAGAGGCCGTCCACCTGTGGATTCATGATCAGGCGTGTAGGCTTGAACCAGCGCTTGACGTCGGCGGGGTCGGTCCAGGCCCGGTAGACGCGGTCGGGAGGGGCCTTCAGCTGGCGGGTGGTGGTGACGGTCTTTGGCATCTCAGTCGTCCTCCTCTTTCAGGAATGCCTCGAGGGCATCCAGCTTCTCGTTCCAGAACCGTTCGTACCGGGAGGTCCAGCGCGCGATCTCGCGCAGAGGTGCCGCCCGCAGCTCCAGATGGTGCTCGCGGCCGTCGCGGCGGCGCCGCAAGAGGCCGGCTCGCTCCAGGACCTTCAGATGCTTCGACACTGCGTTCAGCGACATGGGGAACCGTCCCGCCATGTCGGTCACCCGGGAAGGCCCCCGGGCGAGCCTGGCCACGATGGCCCGCCGGGTGGGATCGGAGAGAGCGGCGAACACATGGTCCAGGCCAGGCATGCCGGGCGACATTATTCAACCGGTAGGTTGAATGTCAAGCGACAGCGTCATCGGGGATCGTCCAGAGTCGACGACGGAGCGTCAGGAGTGGGCGACGGCTGGTCGGGAGTCGGGCCGGTCAGCCATACTGCGGAAGCTCGGGCTCGGACTCGCTGGAGAGTGCGGCCTTCCACAGCTCGGCGAGCCTCTCTTGCGGGACGCCCAGCAGATCCCCCTCGCCGCGGAACCAGGATTTGCCGCCGGACTCCGCGAGCACGATGGCGCCGGCCGGCGACCGCAACGAGACCCGCCAGGCGGCGAGGGTCGCGGGGCTTTCGCGGGTGCGGATGTGCACCCGCTCGCGGGACTCGACCTGGACGGCGTCCTTTGGCTCGACCTCACGCATCGGAGGGAGTATGGCACAGTCCGCGGGAGGTCGCATGGGTGAAGTCGCGTACCGATCGAAGGTGCGGGTCGAGCGGATCAAGGGATCATTGCGGCAGGCGTGGCTGCCGGAGGAGTCCGCGCCGGTGAAGTTCAGCACGCATGGCGCGGTGGCGGCCCACTACGGCGCGAAGCCGGGTACCTACGAGCCGCATGCCACCACCCTGGACTATCTGGTTGCCGCGGCGGCGGGTTGACTCACGGGGACCTACGGAGGCGCGCTGGAAGCGCGCCAGATCCCCGCGTCCGCCGGGAAGCTGATCGCGGAAGCCGAAGGAGAGGTGGAGCTGGAGGGCAGCACGCTGGTCATCCGGCGCATCCACGTGAAGTTCTCGCTGGAGTGCCCGCCGGATCAGCGCGACACCGCCCAGCGGGTGCACGGTTTCTACGCCCAGAGCTGTCCGATCTACCGCTCCATCCACCCGCAGATCGCGGTCACGACGGAAGTGGCGTTCCGCTGATCGAGGCGTCCAGAATCTCCACCGGGTGAGCCGCCGGCAGGTGCTTGCCGCGCTGCCGGAGGATCTTCTGGATCTGCAGCGTACAGCCCGGATTCGCGCTGGCCAGCAGGTCGGCCTTCGTCGAAACCACGTTGTCCACCTTGCGCTCGCCGATCTGGTCGGCGCTCTCCGGCTGGACGAGGTTGTACACGCCGGCGCTCCCGCAGCACTGCTCGCTGTCCGGCACCTCCACCAGCGTGACCCCGGGGATGGCGCCGAGCAGCGCCCGGGGCTGCGCCTTGATCCGCTGCGCGTGCGCGAGGTGGCAGGCGTCGTGCATCGCGATGCGCAACGGCAGCGGCCGGCGCGGCGCCCGCGGCGACAGTGCCGCCAGGAACTCGTTGACGTCGCGCACCTTCGCCGCAAATTCCTTCGCCCGCTCATCGCGCGGAAACAGCCGTGCGTAATCCTTCAGATGCGATCCGCAGCCGGCCGCATTGATCAGGATCACGTCGGCGGGCTCGCGCGAGAACCGGTCGATGAGGTCGCGCGCGAAGCGCAGCGATTCCTCCTCCCGCCCCGCATGCATGGAAAGCGCCCCGCAGCACCCCTGCCCACGAGGCACGACCACCTCGCATCCCTCGGCCGAGAGCACCCGGAGAGTCGCATCGTTCACCCCCGGATTGAAGATCCGCTGCACGCATCCCGCGACCATGGCGACCGTGAACCGCTTCTCCCCGACCGCCGGCACCCGCTCCGGCAAGCGCACGAACACGTTGCGCAGCGTCACCGCCGGCTGCAGCGCCTCGAGCTGCCGCATCCGTGGCGGAAACAGCTTCAGCAACCCGCTGTGGCGCACCAGCCAGCGGATCCCCGTCCAGACGTAGAGCAGCAGGAACGCCGCCATCGCCCGCAGCCGGCCAGGATAGGGAAAGATCTGGAAGATCATCGACCGGTGCAGCCGGTCCCAGAATCCCCGCCGATACTTCCGCTCGACGTACGCCCGCGTCTCCTCGATCAGCACGTCGTACCGCACGCCCGATGGGCAGGCGGTCACGCACGCCATGCACCCGAGGCAGCGGTCGAAGTGCGCCGCCACCGTCGGCGTCATCTGCATCTGGCCCGTGCGCAGCCCCCGCATCAAGTCGATGCGGCCGCGCGGCGAATCCATCTCCTCGCCCCAGTTCTGGTACGTCGGGCAGTGGGGCAAGCAGAACCCGCAATGGACGCAGTCGTCGATCAGCTCCCGCTGCGGCGCGGTCACGGCGGTCATACGACGAACCTTTCCGGCGCCAGCACGCCACGAGGATCGAACTGCTTCTTCACCGACCGCTGCAGCGCGATCGACGCGGGTGCCGGTCCCCAGTCCCCGGGCACGGTGAGCCACCCCCCAATTGCCGTCAGCTCGCGTCGCGCCGCCTCCAGCGCGCCCCGATCGACGGCCGCGCAGGTGGCAAACCCCAGCCCCGCCATCGGCAGCCACTCGATCCGGGCCCGCAGCGGCCCGAGCGCTCGCGCCACCTGCGCCGCATGCGTTGGCAGCGCCCCGAAGCGGATCCGGACGGCGCCTTCCGCCGTTCCCGGCCAGTCGACCTCCTCGAGCTCGGGCAGCTTCCCCCGCTGCGCGCGCACCCCGGCCGCGAATCCCTCGAACCGGAGGTAGACGTCCCAGCCGGTGCCTTCGCCCAGAGCGATCATCGCCGTCGGCTCGAGCTGCAGCGCCCGCACCCGGCGGACGACCTCCACCGGATTGCCGCCGCGCGCCCGCAGCGTCACCGTGCTCTCCGGCACCGGGTGGACGCGGAAAGTCGCGGTGGCGATGAACGCCAGCGTCCCGTACGACCCGCACATGAGCTTCGGCAGGTCGAAGCCCGCCACCGTCTTCACCACCTTGCCGCCGCCCTTCGCGCGCGTCCCGTCCGCCCGCACCACCGAGACGCCGATGATCAGATCCCGCACCGATCCGTACCGCGTCCGCAGCGGACCGAAGGAATTGGCGGCGACGATCCCCCCGAGCGTGGCCTTCTCCGGCTGCGGCGGATCGAGCGCAAGCCGCTGGCCGTTCTTCGCCAGCTCGCCCTGCAACTGCGCCAGCGTGACGCCGCACTCGACGGTGACCACCTGGTCCGCGGGCGTGTACTCCACCACCCGGTCGAGCCGCGCCGTCGAGATCTCCGTCTCCACAGGCGGTCCCGGCGGCATTGCCGTCCCCCCGCCGACGAACAACACGCTGCCGGCGCCCTGCGCGAGCAGCGCCTCGACCTCGTCGATCGACCCTGGCGTCACGCGCGCCACGCTTCTCCCGACAGCTCGCTAGGGTGCGGCCGGTACAGCCCCGGCCTGTCGCCGCACAGCCGCGGCGAGGGGAACATCTTGCCGGGATTGAAGCGCTGAGCGGGATCGAAGGCGCAGCGGACGAGCTGCATGGTCTCCAGGTCCTGCGCCGTGAACATCTCCGCCATGTACGGCGCCTTGTCCGCGCCGACGCCGTGCTCCCCGGTGATCGATCCGCCGTGGCGCAGGCAGGTGCGGAGGATCTCGCCCGACATCTCCTCCGCCTTCCTCTCCTCCTCCGGATCCCGTCCGTCGAAGAGCACCAGGGGGTGCAGGTTACCGTCGCCGGCGTGAAATACGTTCGCCACCTGCAGCCCGTACCGCTGGCCCAGAGCGGCGATTTCCTGGAGCACCACGGCGATCTCGCTGCGCGGAATCACCCCGTCCTGGACCAGGTAGTTTCGCGCGATCCTGCCCACCGCCGCGAACGCGCTCTTGCGGCCCTTCCACATCAGCTCGCGCTCCGCAGTATCCTTGGGAACCCGGATCTCCAGCGCTCCGGCCTTCCGTGCCAGCTCGATGGCGTTCGCGGAGGTGTGCTCGCATTCGTCGGCCACCCCGTCCACGTCCATCAGGAGCGCCGCGGCCACCTCGGGCCAGTCCACTCCGGTGGCCGCCTTGGCGGCGACGATGGCCAGCGTATCCATCATCTCGATGGCCGCAGGCACGATGCCGGAGGCGATGATCGCGCTCACCGCGTTCCCCGCCTCGGTGGTGGAGGGGAAGGTGGCAAAGAACGTCCGCGTCGCCTCCGGCTTGCGCAGGATCCGCAGCACGACCTCGGTGACGATGCCGAGCAGGCCTTCGCTGCCCACCACCACGCCGGTGAGGTCGTATTCCGGCCGGTCGAGCACCGCTCCGCCGAGGTCGACGACGCTTCCGTCCTGCAGCACCATCCGCAGCCCGAGGACGTGGTTGACGGTGAACCCGTACTTCAGGCAGTGCGCGCCGCCAGAATTCTCCGCCACGTTCCCGCCGATGCTGCAGACGCTCTGCGACGAGGGATCGGGCGCGTAGTACCAGCCCTGCGGTCCGATGTGCCTGGAGACGTCGAGGTTGATCACGCCGGGCTGCACCCGCATGAACGCGTTGTCGTAGTCGACCTCGAGGATCTTCCGCATCCGCGAGAGGCCCATCAGCACGCACCCCGGAACCGGCAGCGCTCCTCCCGAGAGCCCCGTCCCCGAACCGCGCGCGACGATGGGCAGACCGGCCTCGTGCGCGATCTTCACGCACCCGACCACCTCTTCCGTGCTCTCCGGCAGCACCACGATCCCGGGCGTGACGCGGAAGCTCGCGAGCCCGTCGGACTCGTAGGTGTGAAGCTGCTCGGGCTTGCAGATCGCGTAGCCTTCACCCACCACCGCCGCAAAGCGGCGGACGAGATCGGCCGGCAGCGGCGGCGCTTGCTGCTTGTGTTCCGCCTGGGTCGCGCCGGGAGTCTCCTGTTTCATTCGAGCAGCTCGTAGGCCGGCAGGGTGAGGAACTCGACGAACTCGCCCAGCACCAGCTGGTCGAGGATCTTCCGCGCCGGCTGCACCTGCGAGACGCCCTGCAGCTTCCCGATCTCCTCGTCGCGGAACTTCTCGTACAAGGACCGATCGATCTTTCGCCCGTCGGCGAGCTTGGCCCCGTTCTGCACCCACTGCCAGAGCTGGGCGCGAGAGATCTCCGCCGTGGCGGCATCCTCCATCAGGTTGAAGATGGCCGCCGCGCCGTTGCCGGAGAGCCAGGACGCGAGGTACTGCACCCCCACGGAGATGTTGTTGCGGACGCCGTTCTCGGTGATGGTCCCGCCGGGAACGCGCGTGTCCTGCAGCTCGCGCGCCTCGACGTGCACTTCCTCGCGCAGGCGCTCCTTCTGGTTGGGCTTGCCCAACTTGCGGTCGAACACTTCCTTCGCAACGGGCACCAGGTCCGGATGGGCCACCCACGTTCCGTCGAAGCCGTCGGCGATCTCGCGCTCCTTGTCCGCGCGCGTCTGGGCCAGCGCCTTCTCGTTGATCTCGGGATTCTTCCGGCTGGGGATGAACGGCGCCATCCCGCCCATCGCGTGCGCGCCGCGGCGGTGGCAGGTCTTCACCAGCAGCTCCGTATATGCGCGCATGAACGGTACCGTCATCGTCACCTGCTGCCGATCGGGGAGGATCAGATCCGTGCGCGTCCGCAGCTTCTTGATCAGCGAGAAGATGTAGTCCCACCGTCCGGCGTTGAGCCCCGACGAATGGTCGCGCAGCTCGTAGAGGACCTCGTCCATCTCGAACGCAGCGGGCAGCGTCTCGACCAGGACGGTCGCCCGCACGCTGCCGCGCGGAATGCCCAGCTTCTCCTGCGCCAGCACGAACACGTCGTTCCAGAGTCGCGCCTCCAGGTGCGATTCCATCTTCGGCAGGTAGAAGTACGGCCCGGTCCCGCGGTCGAGCGTTTCCCGCGCATTGTGAAAGAAGAAGAAGCCGAAGTCGGCGAAGGCGCCGGCGATGGCCTTGCCGTCCACCCGCAGATGCTTTTCCGGGAGGTGCCAGCCACGCGGCCGCACGAGCAAGGTCGCGATCTTCTCGTTGAGCTTGTAGGCCTTGCCTTCGGGCGAGGTGAAGGCGAGCTTCCGGCGGACGGCGTCCATCAGATTCAGGTGACCCTGGACGATGTTGCTCCAGGTGGGCGAGAGCGCGTCCTCGAAGTCGGCCATGAACACGTCCGCTCCGGAGTTGAACGCATTGATCATCATCTTGCGCTCGACCGGACCGGTGATCTCGACGTGGCGCTTCTGCAGATCCTTGGGCGTTGAAGCGACCTTCCAGTCGCCGCTGCGCACCTTGGCCGTCTCCGGGAGGAACTCGAACGATGCGCCGGAGGAGAGCTTGCGGTACCGCTCGGCGCGTTTCTGCAACAGCTCCTGCCGGCGGGACTCGAACGCGCGGTGTAACTCCTCGACGAAGGCGAGCGCGGGCTTGGAGAAGACGACGTCCGACCCTTGCGCGGTCACCTCGATCATGTCTGACCTCCGGAACGGGGTGCAAGCCAACCATGGCGCGGTGAGAAGGTAAAGGGAGCGAGCCTCCGGCCGGATGATTGCCGGCACTACGTCGTGACGAGGACCGTGCAGGACCGAGCACCGTGCGCGCCGATCACAAGCGCCTGCTCGATGTCGGCGGTCTTCGAAGGACCGGAGAGCCACATCGAGAAGCCCGGCGACGGGATCGTGATCTGCTGGTACGCCTCGTGAAGGTTGTGCACGAGCGTGTCAGCGCGGACGACCACGGCCAGGTGCTGCGTGAGGAAGGCCGCCGCGCGGTTGGCTCCGCCGTGATCGACGATCCAGCAGGCGCCGTTTTCGGCGACGCCCAGTGCCGCCGGGATCACGCAGAAGTCGACGTCGTGCAGGTCATGTGGATCCGACACGGACGCGAGATCGACGTTCGCCTTCGCCACGCCCGGGATCAACGAGACGACCTTGCGCGCAGAAGCATACTCGGGCACTTCCATCAAAGCGGCCTCGAGCGGGCCGCCGACGAACACGCAGCGTCCGCCCACTTCCACGACGCTCTTCGCGAACCGTTCGCGCAGGTCGGGATAGCGGATGGCAGCGATCCGGCCGACATCCGGCAGCGGAGTCTCCGCGGGCGCTGCGGCGCGCACCGCCTGCAGTATCTCATCTCGCGCGGACACGCTTGCTCCATTGCGCGCGGAAACTCTCGCGCGGCATCGGTGGCAGCTCGCGCTGCCTCGTCCAGGGATTCGGGACGTACGGCGCGAAGAGACGCAGGAGCTTCCCGAACACCCGATATGCCCAGGTGCGCGCCAGGACCCAGCCGCCGATCTTCGAGACGACGCGCTTGTGAAGGGGGACGAGGCCTTGCGCTGCCAGCTCGCCGCGCCAGGCCAGCAGCTGGTGATGCAGGTCGATGCGCACCGGGCAGACGTCGCTGCACGACCCGCACAGGGAGGACGCGAACGGCAGCGCGGCGTGCTTCTTGGCATCGACATGAGGCGCGAGGATGGACCCGATCGGACCGGCGACCGTCACGCCATAGCTGTGGCCACCGCTGCGGCGATAGACCGGGCAGGTGTTCATGCAGGCGGCGCAGCGGATGCACTTGAGCGCGTTGCGATACTCGTCGCGCGCCAGGATCCGGCTGCGCCCGTGGTCGACGATCACGATGTGCATGCGGGCGCCGGGCCGCGGGCCGTGGAAGTGCGACGTGTACGTGGTGATCGGCTGACCCGTGGCGCTGCGGGCGAGCAGCCGCAGGAAAACGGCCAGCTCTCGCGGCGAAGGGACGATCTTCTCGAGTCCCATGCAGGCGATGTGGATGGGGGGCAGCGAAGTCCCGAGATCCGCGTTCCCCTCGTTGGTGCAGACCACTACGCCGCCCGTCGAGGCGATGGCAAAGTTCACGCCGGTGAGGCCCGCCTGCGCGGCGAGGAACTTCCCGCGCAGATGGCCGCGCGCTGCTTCCGTCAGCTGCTTGGGATCGGCGAGGCCTTGCGGGGTTCCGATCTTCTCGTGAAAGAGCTCGCCGATCTCTTCCTTCTTGAGATGGATGGCCGGCATCACGATGTGCGAAGGCGGTTCGCGGCGGAACTGGACGATGCGCTCGCCCAGGTCGGTGTCCACCACCTCGACGCCGTGCTCCTCGAGATACTCGTTGAGATGGCATTCCTCGGTGAGCATGGACTTGCTCTTCACCAGGCGCGTGACGCCGCTCTCGCGCAGGATCCCGTGCACGATCCGGTTGTGCTCGTCGGCATCGCGCGCCCAGTGGACCGTCGCCCCCGCGGCGACGGCATTCCGCTCGAACTGTTCCAGGTATTCGGGCAGCTTCGAGAGGGTGTGCGCCTTGATCTGCGACCCCAGGCTGCGCAGCTCTTCCCACTCCGGGACGAAGCTGCGGGCAATGTCGCGCTTGTTGCGCACGAACCAGACGGCCTGATCGTGCCAGTGCAGGCGGGCGTCGTCCTTGACGAACTCGGCTGCGCGCGCGGCGTGCTCGGTCATCGCGTTGCCTCCTCGAGCAACTCCGCGAGGTGGAGGACGCGCAACTTCTTGCCGTCCCGGCGGATGAGCCCGTCCAGGTGCATCAGGCAGGAGACATCGCCGCCGGCGATCACCTCGGATCCGGCGCGCTCGTGATCGGCGATGCGGTCGCGTCCCATCGCGCAGGAAACCGCCTCCTCGGTCACGGCGAACGTCCCGCCGAATCCGCAGCACTCGTCGGCGCGGGCCAGCTCGGTGAGCCGCAGGCCCTCGATTCCCTCGAGCAGCGCGACGGTCTTGGAGAACGGCGGAACGAGGCGCTCGCTGCCGCTGCCCAGACGCAGCTCGCGCAGACCATGGCAGCTCTCGTGCAGCCCCACCTTGTGTGGGAAGCGGCCGCGTGGCTTGACCTGGAGAACGTCGTGGAGGAACTCGCACAGCTCGCGCGTCTTCGCGCGCAACCGGGCGACGCCGGGATCTCCGGGCAGCAGCGTTTCGAAGTGGTTCCGCACCATGCTGGTGCAGCTTCCGGATGGGCACACCACGTGCTCGTACGGGGCGAACACGTCCAGCATCTTCCGGGCGAGCGGGCGCGCGTCGTCGAAGAACCCGGAATTCGCCATCGGCTGGCCGCAGCACGTCTGCCCCTCGGGGAACCTCACCGTGACGCCATACCGCTCGAGCAGCTCCGCCGTGGCAAGGCCGACGCGCGGGTAGAGCTGGTCGACGTAGCAAGGGACGAAGAGGGCGACCTCCATCGCGCGTCATTGTAGTGCAGCGCTCGCGAAAGCGCGTTCAGGCAGACCGGCTGCGCAGCGCTCCGCTCCGGCGCCGCCGCAAGATCAGCATCGCGCCGAACCACGCCGAATAGAAGGTGAGTAGAGTCAGCAAGGAGACCGGCAGCGCCGCGCCGTCGTACTTCGCCCGGCGCAACACGACGTACAGATCTCCCGCGAAGCCGGGCCCGAGCAGCGCAAGGGCGAGCAGCAGCATCCTCGAGGCGAAGGCGTGGAACCGCTCCGTGTCCCGCCCGCGCTCGACGATGCGGTGATAGGCGGGCGGCGACATCAGCACGATCGTCGCGAGCGCCACGAATCCGAGGCTCCCGAGATGGACCAGCTGCACTCCCCGCGAGAGCTGCGGGAATGTCTCCATCAGCACCATCGCGAGCTGGAATCCGAGCAGCGCCTGCACGCCCGGCAAGAGAATGCGGGTTTCTGTGAGCACCTCGACAATCCGGTGCTCGAGCGGCGTGTCTTCCACGGCGTCCTCCGGTTCCTCTTCCTCCTGGCGATCGGTCCGGAAGAAATGGCCGTACCAGAGCGCGAGGGCAGCGACGAATGCGATGGCGCCGGACGCGGCTCCGGCCCACGGCCCGGCAATGCGGTTTCCGGCGATGGCCAGATCGAAGCTCAGACCGACCGCGAACGGCAGGAGCACGACGCGCATCACCGTCATGGTGAAGTGATGGAAGCGCGCGGTATCGCGTCCGCGCTCCACGATCCGGTGCCGCGCCGGCGGCAGGAAGAGCGCCCCGAGCGTGAAGAGCAGTGCGAGCAAGGCGCCCAGCTCCAGCGCTCGCTCGGCGGGGCCGAGCTTCTCGTAGCCCTTCTCGAAGAACGCCCGATACTGGAAGCCGAGCAGCACCTGCGCTCCCAGGACCAGGATGCGGGCCTCGTCCAAGGCGTTCTTCACCTTGCCATGCAGGGCCACACCGAAATGTGCGGCGCGCGGACCGCAGTCGCAAACGGGCGTCCGGTCGTCTGGTAGGAAGGAGGGGTGCGTTTCTCGGCTCTCCGCTCGCGCGATTTCCGTCTCCTCCTCGCCGGCCAGGCGGTCTCCCTGACGGGCTCGCAGATGCAGCAGGTGGCAATGGTCTGGCAGCTCTACCTGCTCACCAATTCACCGCTCTCGCTCGGCCTGCTTGGGGCCTTCCGCGTCACCCCGATCCTCTTGCTCGCTCTCGGCGGCGGCGTGGCGGCGGATGCCCTCGATCGCCGCAAGCTGATGCTCGCCAGCCAGGTCGGGATGATGCTGGCCTCCGTCGGACTCTTCGCCGCCACAGCCGCACACGCGGTGACGCCGGCGATCATCTACGGCCTGGCTGCGCTGGGCGGCGTGGCTTCGGCATTCGACGCGCCCGCGCGGCAGTCGCTCCTGCCGCGGCTGGTGGGGGCGCAGGAGCTTCCCAACGCGCTCAGCCTTTACACGACGGTCTACGAGATTGCCGCCATTGCCGGGCCGGCGCTGGGTGGCGCGATGCTCGCCTGGAAGGGGGTGCTGCCGATCTACGCGCTCGACGTCGTCTCCTTCGTCGCCGTGATCGTCGCGCTGCTCGCGATGGAGCACCGCGCGCCGTCGACCGGCATCGCCGGCCTTCGCGCGGGCGCGGTGCTGGAAGGGCTGCGATTCCTGCGGCGGACGCCGCTGATCCTGGCCACGATGCTGCTCGACTTCGCGGCCACGTTCCTCGCCGGGTCGCTGCTCCTGCTGCCGATCTTCGCCGATCAGCTCCTGCGCGTCGGCCCGCGCGGCCTCGGGCTGCTCTTCGCGGCGCAACCCGTCGGCGCTGCCGTGGCCGGTCTCCTTCTCTCGGTGATTCCCACCGTCCGCCGGCAGGGCCGCGCGCTGCTCCTCGCCGTCGCCATCTACGGGGCGGCCATCGCCGTGTTCGGCGTTTCAGCCTGGTTTCCGCTCTCCCTCTTCGCCCTCGCGGTCTCCGGCGCCGCGGATACGATCAGCATGGTGATGCGGCAAACGCTCCGTCAAATGCTCACACCCGACGAGCTGCGGGGCCGGATGACTTCCGTCAACATGATGTTCTTCATTGGAGGTCCGCAGCTCGGAGAGGTCGAAGCCGGCGTCGTGGCGAAGCTCGCCGGGGTCCGCTTTTCGGTGTGGTCGGGAGGGGCGCTCTGCATCCTCGCCGCTCTGGCGGCCGCGTCGCTGGTGCCGTCGCTGCGCAAGTACGAGCATCGGGTATAGAGTTCGCGCATGCCGGACGTCGTGGTCGTGGGCGCGGGCGTGATCGGCGCCAGCGTCGCATGGCACCTGTCGCGGCTCGGCGTCCGCACGCTGCTGCTGGAGCGCGAGCCCGAGCCAGGGAAGGGCAGCACCGGGCGCGCGACGGGCGGCTTTCGCGCGCAGTACGGCACCGACATCAACGTGCGACTGTCGTTGCTCTCGCGCGAGAAGCTGCGCCGGTTCATCGACGACACGGGCGTCGATCCGGGCTATGACCCGCGGGGATATCTCTGGCTCGCGCGCACCGAAGCCCAGCTCGACATCCTCCGCGGCGCGCAGGATGTGCAGCTCGCGGCCGGGCTCGTGGAAGCCTCCATGCTGGATCTCCGCCAGATCCGCGAGGTGAACCCATACATCCGCCTCGACGGTCTCGCCGGCGCGGCGTTTTGCCCGACCGATGGATACATCCGGCCCCTCGACATCCTCCGCGGCTACTTGCGCGGAGCGCAGGTGCGAACGAGCGCCCGCGTCACCGGACTGCGCCGGCGGGGCTCGCGAATCGAGGCGGTCCAGCTCGCCGACGGGTCGGAGATCCCCGCCGGCGCCGTCGTCGACGCCGCTGGACCCTGGGCGGGGCCGGTCGCGCGGCTGGCGGGTGTCGACGTTCCGGTAGCGCCGCTGCGCCGGCAGGTTGGATCGACAGTCGATACCGAAGTCCTGCCCGCTGCGATGCCGATGACGGTGTGGGTGGAGGATGCATTCCACGTCCGCGCGCGCGACGGCCGCGTCCTCTTGGTGTGGCCGACGCCGGGCGACCCGCGCGACCCGGAATCGACCGCCGTCGAGCAAGACTGGCTCGAGCAGGTGCGGGAAAAGGCCGCGGAGCGGGTGCCACCGCTTGCCGGAATCCCCGTGGACCCTACCCGGTCCTGGGCGGGTCTGTACGAGATGTCGCCCGACCAGCACGCGCTGCTCGGCCGCGCGCCGGAATGCGACAACCTGTACCTCTGCAACGGCTCCTCCGGGCACGGCGTCATGCACTCGCCGGCGCTCGGGCAGCTGCTGGCCGAGATCATCGTGCACGGCCAGTCGCGTTCGCTCGACGTGGAGGCGCTGCGGCCTTCGCGCTTCGCCGAAGGACGACCGAACCGCGCGACGCAGATCCTGTAGAGTGAGCGGCGGAGGCGGAACGGTGAAGCTGGAATTCTGGGCGCTGGCATTGGCCGCGGCTTCGGTGGGAGCGCTGCATTCGCTTGCCCCTGACCACTGGGTCCCTTTTGCGGCGTTGGCCCGGGCGCGGCGCTGGTCTGCGGGAAAGACGGCGCGCATCACGCTCGCTTGTGGCCTGGGCCACGTGACCGTGTCCGCCGCGCTGGGCGCGCTCGCCGTCGTTCTCGGGCTCGGCGCGCTCCAGATCTGGGGCCAGCGGCTGGAGTCGGTGGCGGGCCTGCTCCTGATCGGCTTCGGGCTCGCGTACGGGATCTGGGGGTTGCGCAAGGCGATGCGCGAGAAGCTGCATGCCCACTCGCACGTCGCCGTGGACGATCCGTCGCGGCTGACCGCCTGGACCCTCTTTCTGCTCTTCTCCGCCGACCCTTGCGTCGCCGTGATGCCCATCCTCTTCGCCGCGGCGCCGCTCGGCGTCTGGCCGGCGATCGCCGTCGTCCTGACGTACGAGCTGGCGACGCTCGCAGCCATGCTTCCGCTGGTGCTCTTCTCGCGCGCAGGCGCCGCGACGCTGAGCTGGCACTGGCTGGAGCACTATGGAGACGGCGCCGCCGGGGGCGTGATCGCGGCCGTCGGCGTGGCCGTCGTGCTGCTCGGTATTTGACTCAGGGAATCAGGCGCGCCGCGGCGGCCGCGCCCGATCGCGCCACGTCAGGGACGCCCACGCCATCCCAGGCGGCGCCGGCCAGCTCGAGGCGGCGGCATCGAACGAGCAGATCGCGCGCCTCTCGCACTCGGTCGCGGTGACCCGGCGCATATTGCGGGATCGCTTCGGGCCAGCGGACGATCCGCACGTAGTCCGGCGCGTCACTGACTCCCCAGGTCGAGCGCAGATCGCGCACCACGCCGGCGACGAGCTCGCGATCGTCGAGCGCGGCGCGCTCGGGATGCCTGGCGCCGCCGCAGATGGCGGTGACGAGCGCGCGACCTTCCGGGGCGCGGCCGGGGAGCATGCTGCCCGGCAGCAGCATGCCGACGCTGTGCAAGGTTCCCTCGCTATCGATCAATCCGAATCCGCGGGGCAGCGTTTCCTGCCGCAATCCGACGTGGACGACGGCGACAGGGGCACTCTGGAACTGCCCGGCCAGGTCCGCGAAGCGGGGAGCGAATCCTCTCGTCAGCTCCGCGGCCGCGGCAGCGGGGACGGCGAGGACCACGCCGTCGAATCGCTCGCCCTGGACCGACCAGCCGTCCTCGGACGGCGCGAGCTGACGGGCGCGCGTTCCGAGCCGGATGCGCAAGCCCAGCGACTTCGCAAGCGCCTCGGGCAGCGTTCCCAGGCCACCGCGAAGCGTCCAGATTCCAGCGCGCGGTCCCTTGGGCCGGCGGATCGCGTGCAGCAAGAGGGATCCCTTCTCGGCCATCGCGCCGAGCGAAGGAAACGCGTCGCGGGCCGAGAGGCGGGCGGGATCCCCAGCGTAGACGCCCGCACTCAGGACCGAAGCGGCGATGCCGCCGGCTCGCTTCCCCAACCGGCGCTCGAGGAAGACCGAGAGCGGAACGTCCTCCCGCAGCGGCCTTGCGAACAGCGGCTCGAGCAGCACGCGCCCCACGCCAATCTGCGCGAGGAGCGCGAGGCTCGGCGCCCGAAGGACTCGGCCGTCCAGGTGGATCCAGCGGGTGGTCGGAGGCCGCGGCTCGACCACTTCGGCGCGCAACCCGCTCGCCTCGAGCAACGCGTCGAGCGGACGCCCGAGGAAGTTCGGTCCGTCCTCGGTGAGGTATCCGCGCTCCGAAAAACTTCCGACTTTGCCGCCCGGGCGCGCATCGGCCTCGAAGACGACCGGATCGGCTCCCCGGCGGAGCAGCTCGTGCGCCGCGGCAAGACCCGCGATTCCGCCGCCGATCACCGCGATCCGCACGACCGGCGCCTCTCAGGCCATCAGATGTCCGGGGATCGCGATGTTGTCCCCGCCCATCACCGGTCCCACCGGCACGAACGGCGGCGCGAACGTGGGGATCGGCCCCTTGCCCAGGACCAGCATCACTTGCTGCGACGGCAGCCACATGAGGAAAGCGATCGAGAGCACGGTGGCGATGGCGTCGTGCAGCGCGTGGTAGTGCTTCTCCGGATCCTTTTCCTTGAGCCCGCCGTCGAGCGCGTCGTCCATCTCCTTCGTCATGGTGTCCGGCAGGATGATGTCGGTCATCTTGGAGGAGATGCAGCAGATCAGCGGCATGGGGACGTTGGGCATCGGCGGCGCCATCGGGCCCGGAAACGCGGCGAACGCCGGGTACCAGGGAAGGCCCGGCACCGTGACCTGGTCCTGCCAGTTCTTGAACGCTTTCGAGATGCCCTTCGCCACCGCGTCGCGGTGCTTCGCCTTGTTGCCGGTGAACGACGCGCACGACGGCGCGTTCTTGATCTGGCTCTCCAGCTCCGGCCCGTCCAGACAGCCCGGGGATCCGATGGCGCAGACTGCCATGATCTGGAGGTTCTGGAACTTCGCCTGCAGCTTCCACATCTGGTGGGCGAACTGCACGGCGTCGATCATCGCGTCGTGGAAATCCTTGAAGTCCTGGCCGATCTTGTCGCAGGTCTGCTGGTAATACTTGTAGCCGGGCTTCTGCGGCTGGAACCACGGCGGGATGGTCTGCGGCACGGCGGTCATCTCGCCGGGCTCCTGATCGCGATCTTTGAAGAACTTCTCCGCCCAGCCCTTGGCCCCGCCCGACGCCTTCTGCGTGGGCAGCTTCAGGTTGTTCGACATGAACTTGACGTTCCCGAGGATCTTGATCGGGCTCAGACCGGGCATTACTTCCCCCGCACAAAGATTATCACGGCCCGAGCGTCGGGTCGCGGCGCAGCGCGGCGATGGTCTCCGCCAGCTCGGGCACGTCGAGCTTCTCCAGCTCCCGCACGATCTTTTCCACCCGCTCGCGCGTCTCCGATTTCAGCCGCGACGCCGCGGCCTGCCGGGCGGCCATCGCTTCGATCTCGCGCGGCTCGACGGATGCCATCTGCTTCGACCAGGGACGGGCCACGGTATCGCGCAGCGTCACCACTTCGACGCCCACGCCGGTCTGTTCCGCCACCCGCTTGCGCTGCTCGGGCGTGAGGGCGACGCGCGTCTCCGGTCCCGACGCGCCCGCCGGCGTCATCGCTGCCTCCAGCGCCTTGGCCATGTTCGCCAGCTCGACGCAGCTTTCCCGAAGGCGCTCCGCCATCTGCTTCAGCAGCTCAGGATCCTTCTCCTCCACCATGCGCATGGCGAAGCTCGCGGCATCCGCCTGCTTCTTCTGGAGCTCTGCCAGGTCTGCCATCGCTCCATTCTACGGCGAACTGGGGAACGCGGTGTCCCCGGCGCGGAAACGCGGGTGCGAAACGGAGAAATCGCGCGCGCAGGTGGGCCATCCGCCTTCTCCGTCCGTCTCCTGGCGGACGGCAATTCCTTCCGGCGCCACGCGATTTTCGACATTCTGGATTGGCGGGATGCTTGCTCACGCGCTGCGTGGGGAGGTGGAGGGATGGCGTTGCGGCTGCGTTACCGGATCGACAGCCCGCGCCGTTTGCGGGAACACGTCCACCTCGTGGATGGGGCTGGGTACTTCTTCTTCCCTGGCGCCGTCGCGCCCAAGGGCACGCTTGCGGCCCTCGAGATCGATTTCGCTTCCACCAGCCAGGTCGCCCTGCTCAGGGGCTGGGTCTGGGCGCGTTCCACCGGCGGTGGGCTCTGGCTGGAGCTCTCGGGGGCGCAGCGCTGTCTGGAGAAGCTGAACCAGCAGCCGTCGCGATCCGAGCCACGCATCGCCAGCGACCAGCTCGTGCTCGCCGAGCCCGACGGCCTGCCCGCTTTGCTCTGCCGCCTCCGCGACGTGAGCGAGCGGGGAACGAGGCTTGCCGCGATGCCGGCCGACGCAGGATCGGCAGGTCAGCGGATCCGCGTGGCGTTGCCCGAAGCGGGTCCCGGCGGCGTGCAACTGGAGGCGTACGGCCGGGTGGCCTGGGCGAGTCAGGGCGAGGCGGGCGTGGAATGGAACGGGGGAGATCTCGCGACGCACACGGCCGTCCGCCGCCTCCTCCGCGGCGCGCAGCATGAGTGGGAGGACGCGAGGACCGCCATCCACCCGCCCACCTGCCGCTGCATCGGACCGCGAAGGCCAGTAGTCCTGCTCGGCTAGAGCGCATCTCATAACCCCGGACCCAGCTCGGCGCCGCGGATCGGCTGAGCGTTCGCTCATGCAAACGCGTCCGCGGCGACGGGAGGGGTTATGAGATGCGCTCTACCCTGCGCCTACTTCGCGCTCCTCAGCACGACCAGGCTCCGCGCCTGCACGTCGATCTTCGCCCCGGGCTCGAGCTTCTCCGCCCGCCGCAGCCGACGCAGCTCGGGGGCGTTCTCGGTAGAGGTGTCGAGCACCCGGATCCACCTTGCCGCGAACTGCTCCGGCGGCACGGCGAACTGCAGCGGCTCGTAGTGCGCGTTGAAGATCACGTAGAAGCTGTCGTCCTTCACCCGCTCGCCGTGCTCTCCGGGCCGGGCGATCGCGGCGCCGTTGAGGAAGACGCCCAGCGATTTGGCGAAGCCCGCTTGCCAGTCCTCGTCGGACATCTCTTTCGCATCGGGCGTGAACCAGGCCAGGTCCTTGACGTCGGTTCCCCTGAGCTCGCGGCCCTGGAACCAGCCGCGCCGGCGGAAGATGGGGTGCTGCATGCGCAGCTTGATCAGGCCGCTGACGAAGTCGAGCAGATCCTCGTCGACGTGCTCCCAGTCGATCCAGGACAGCTCGGTGTCCTGGCAGTAGCCGTTGTTGTTGCCCCGCTGCGTGCGGCCCATTTCGTCGCCGGCGACGATCATCGGGACGCCCTGGGACAAGAGGACGCTGCTGAGCAGGTTGCGCTGCTGGCGGGCGCGCAGCTGCAGGACGCCCTCGTCCTGGGTATCGCCCTCTGCGCCGCAGTTCCAGGAGCGGTTGTCGTTCGCTCCGTCCTTGTTGTCCTCCTTGTTCGCCTCGTTGTGCTTCTCGTTGTAGGAGACCAGGTCGCGCATCGTGAAGCCGTCGTGGGCGGTGACGAAGTTGATCGAGGCGTAGGGCCTGCGGCCGGTCGAGGCGTAGAGATCGGACGATCCGGTGAACCGCTGCGCGAACTCGCCCAGGAGCGAGTCCTGGCCGCGCCAGTAGTCGCGCACCGTGTCGCGGAACTTCCCGTTCCATTCCGACCACTGCGCCGGGAAGTTGCCCACCTGGTAGCCGCCTTCGCCGACGTCCCAGGGTTCCGCGATCAGCTTCACGCGCGAGACCACCGGATCCTGCTGGATGAGATCGAAGAACGCGCTCAGCCGATCGACCTCGTGCAGCTCGCGCGCGAGCGCGGACGCGAGGTCGAAGCGGAAGCCGTCCACGTGCATCTCCTGGATCCAGTACCGCAGCGAGTCCATCAGCAGCTGCAGCGTGTATGGCTGCCGCATGTTCAGCGAGTTCCCGGTGCCCGTGTAGTCCATGTAGTACCGGGGATTGTCCGCCGTCGTGCGGTAGTACGCGGAGTTGTCGATGCCCTTGAACGAAAGCATCGGCCCCATCTGGTTGCCTTCGGAGGTGTGGTTGTAGACGACGTCGAGGAACACCTCGATGCCGGCGCGATGCAGCGCCTTGACCATCGCCTTGAACTCCTGGACCTGCCCGCCGCGCTGGCCGCGGCTGGAGTACTCGTTGTGCGGGGCGAAGAACCCGATGGAATCGTACCCCCAGTAGTTGCGGAGCCCCTTGTCGAGCAGATGCTGGGAATGGACGAACTGGTGGATGGGCAAGAGCTCGACGGCGGTGACCCCGAGCATCTGCAGATGCTCGATGGCCGCCGGAGAGGACATCCCGGCATATTTGCCCCGCTGATCCTCGGAGATCTCCGGGTGCCGCTGGGTGAATCCCTTGACGTGGACCTCGTAGACCACCGTGTCGTGCCAGGGATGGCGGGGAGCCCGGTCGTCGCTCCAGTCGAAGTACGGGTTCGTGACTACGCAGCGCGGCATGAACGGGGCGCTGTCCGCGCCACTCGCCGCCAGGTCGTCCTCGTTCAGCTTGTACGGATAGATGGCCTCGTCCCACTTCGGGTGGCCCTCGATGGCGCGGGCATAGGGATCGAGCAGGAGCTTGGCTGCATTGCAGCGTAGCCCCTTCTCCGGCTCCCAGGGACCGTGGACGCGATACCCATAACGGTGGCCGGGCTCGACCCCGACGAGATACCCGTGCCAGACGTAACCGGTGCGCTCGGGGAGCGCGAACCGCTGCTCGTTGCCGTTCTCGTCGAAGAGGCAGAGCTCGACTTTGGAGGCCACCTCCGAGAACAGCGCGAAATTGGTGCCCGCGCCGTCGTACGAGGCGCCCAGGGGATATGACCTGCCAGGCCAGATGCGCATCTCTGTACACTCTGAATCGGGGCCGCCGCGCGCAACCGGGGCGACGCTCAAGCGTTCGCTGCGCGCCGGTGCCTGCGCACCAGCCTCCACTTGACGATCGGCGGCACGATCAGGATCGCGGCCATGATCGCCGCCACCGCAATCTCCAGGAAGCGGACCTCGTGGGCGAGCTTCGCCGAACGGCCAAACTCGTATCCGAGCCCGACCAGCGCCGCGACCTCGATCAGGCCCACGCAACCGTTGATCAGCTCGAAGCGCAGCATCGGATATTTGCTGCCGCCGATGGCCAGGTAGACAGGCCCTCGCAGTGCCACCAGGAAGCGCCCGAGGAGGATGGCGCGAAACCCGTGCCGGCGAACCAGGTCCTCGCCCCATTTGCGCAGATCCGGCGCGACGATCCGTCTCCCGAATCGCGTTCGCAACAGACGCGGCAAGAACGATCGCCCGATCATGTACGAGGCGGTGTCGCCGGCGACGATCGCGAGCCACGCGGCGAGCCAGGCGCCCCACAGCGGCAGCGCCCCGGCATGCGCCCACCAGCCGGCGCCGAGCAACGCCAGCTCCTCCGGCAGCGGCACGATCAGCGTGGAGAGGACCGCCCCGAAGATTGCCAGCGCGGCATACACGGTCCGACGAAGCTAGGTCAGCGGCCCGCGCGAGGCCAGCGGACGATGAACGTCGTTCCTTCCTCCGCGGTGGAGCGGACGGCGATCGATCCGCCGTGCGCCTCCGCGATCTGGCTGGCGATGTAGAGTCCGAGCCCGAGGCCGGCGTTGCGACCGCCCCCGTCGGCGGCGCCGCGGTGGAAGGCCTCGAAGATCCCCGGCAGCGTTTCCGGCGGAAGGGGCGCGCCCTGGTTGTTGACCTCGAGGACCACCGCATCCTCCTCGTTCCGCAAGGTCACGCGCACCGGCGAGCCGGCCGGGCTGTAGAGGATGGCGTTTCCGACGAGGTTGGCGATCACCTGCGTGGCCCGATCGGGATCGACGGTGGTCACCGTGTCCCCGTCCGAGGAAAGCTGGAGCGCGCGATCGGGATGGAGCACCTGCATGCCGTCGATCACCTGCTGGCAGAGCTGGAGCAGATCGGCCTCGACGGCGAAGATGGGGAGCCCGCGGCCATGCCGCGTGCGGGTGTAGTCGACGAGGTCCCGGACCATCCGCTCGATGGCGCGCGCGTTGTCGATCATGCGCTTGACCACGGTGAGCTGCTTGTCGCTTCCGGCGGCGGCGAGCTGCCGCTCGAGGAGTCCCGCGGAGGTGAGCACCACGCCGAGGGGGTTGCGCACGTCGTGGCTGAGGACACCGAGGATCCGATCGCGGAAGTCCAGCGCCGCCCGCAGCTCCGCCTCTTCCGCCAGCCGCGCGGTGATGTCGATGTTCACCGCGACCGCGCCGACGACCCGGTCGCCCAGGCGGACCGGGGCCGCGCTCGAGCGAAGCGCGACGTCCTCGCCGGTGGCGGGATGCCGCACCAGCACCTCGCGGACGGCGCGCTCGCCTTGCAGCGCCTTGATGTAGACGAGCTCGTCGGCGGGGACCGGTGTGCCGTCGAGGTAGCGGGTCGGGATTTGTTCCACCAGCGTGGCGACGTCCTTGTTGAGATCCTCCAGGCGCCGGTACCCGAACATCTCCAGCGCGGCCGCGTTGGCGTGTTTGATCCTGGTGGCGTCGCCGACGTAGATGGCTTCCGGAATGGCCGCGAGCACCGCTTCCAGCTCGGCGGCGCGCCTGGTCACCTCCGCGTCGAGGCGGGCCTGCGCGATGAGCGCAGCCACCCGGTTCGCCATGGTGCGGAACAGCGACTGGTCCTCCTGGGAGAATTCGTGCGAGGAGCGCGAGCCCATCACCGCCACGCCGAGGACATCCGCACCCATCGTCAGCGGCACGCCGTAGAGCGCCAACGTCCCCGGCGCGCAGACCGGCGACCTGGCGATCGCAGGATCCGAACAGGCATCGCGGAGCATTACCGGAGCGGCCTCTCGCACCACGCGCATCGTAAAACCGTCGGGTGGCGTCTCGCGACCGACAGGACCCGGCTCGGGATATCCCAATGCAGCCCGGACGCGTATGGTGCTGTCTTCGCGGAGCGTCAGTGCGATGGTGTCCGCCGACGCGGTCGTTTCCAGGAAGGCGTCGAGCAGTCTCGGCAGCAGCGATTCGACGTCGTGGTGGACCAGCGCCGCGCTGGAGATGCGATCGAGTGCGCGAAGCGTCCGTTCGCGCGCCACCGTATACCGGACGACCGAGGTGGCGATGGCCTGATCGATCGCCTCGTGGAGGCGGGGCAGTTCTGCAGAGCGCAGTGCCGGGGTGTGCGTCCGGGACGCCAGCTCGGTGATGCAACGCCGCAGGATCGCGTACTCGTTGACGACCTCGGCCAGGTCGTACCCGACTTCGAGCCGCTCCAGGGCGTGGATCTGCGGCTGGTCCTCGGGCGGAGTGACCTCGTGGCCGGTTCGAAGCTCGCCGACATAGTCCGCGAGCTCCTCGATGAATTCAGGGAGGTGATCGACGAGCATCGGGCGGTCCAGATGGCGCGCTGCGCCCACCTTGCGCACCTCCTGCTCCCAGTGCGCCAGGATCTCGTCGCGGTGCTCGCGGAGGAAGTCGGCGAGGCGTCGCGGCTCGTCGCTGGCGACCATGTCGCCCATGACACAAACCTAGGTCGGCATACCGAGCCGTGCCTCCACCGGCCGGACGGAGGGCTGCTCCAGCGCGGCGAGCGAGCGGGCGTAGTACGCGAGCAGATCGCGCGCCTGTCGATGCGCCCCGCAACACACGCGGCCGCCCGCCTGCTCGAGTACGCGACGCTGGACGAGCCGCTCGAGCCCCAACCGGACGATCTCCTCGACTTCCTCGGCCGCGAGCAGGTCGCCTTCGAACCGCGCCAGCTCCCGGGTGCGCGGAAGATCCTCGCGTAACGCCGCGCGCGCCGCCCGTTGCGGGTCGAACTCGCGCCCCAAGGCGAGCGGGACGCCGCCCTCTTCGAGGCGGGAGCGCACCTCGCGCACGCGGTCGACGAGATCGCCTGCGGCCGCGTCGCAGCCGAGGTCCAGGGCGGCACGGGCAACGAGCGACACCGGCGTCGCCGGGATGAGTCGGGCGATCCGATCCATGACCACCGCGGCGATCTCCTTCGCTCTCGCACGCCGCTGCTCGTCCGTCAGCCGCGACACCCCGCGCGATTGGGGCAGGTCGCGGAACCGGATGGGATCGCCGAACGCGAGCGCGACGTACCCGTGCCGCTGCAGCCTTCCCGCGGCGACACGGACGGCGTTCACGGCGACGCGCCAGGGAACGATCCACAGGAGTCGCAGCGCGCCCGCCACCTTTTCGGCGCGCGTCGGCGGATGCTCCCGACCGCGCAGCTCGGCAAGCAGCGCTTCGTCCTCGAGGACGCGGTCGTAGTTGATGCCCACCGGAACGAAGTACAGCTCCGACTCGTCGGTGAGCTGGATCAGCGCGTCGAGGAGGCCCACTTTGGGCGCGCGCAGCGCGCCGTCGCGCGTCAGTCCTCCTTCCGGAAAGATCCCCTGCGTGACCCCACGCCGGGTGATCAGCTGCAGGTACCTGCGCAACACCGTGTGGTAGAGCGGGTCGGGAAATCCGCGGCGAACGAAGAAGCCCCCGAACGCCCTGAACAGCGCGTCGAGCGGAAACACCCGGGCCCACTCGCCCACCGCGTAGCTGATGGCCACCCGGCGCGCGAGCGCCCAGCCGACGACGACGTAGTCGAAGTTGCTGCGGTGGTTGATGAGGAACACGGCAGTGGCGTCGTGCGGCAGCGGCGGGGGCGGTCTCACGATTACCGGCCGGTAGACGGCGCCGATGGCGGCGCGCGCGAGCCGCATGCCGAGCTGGAAGTAGGCTGCGAGCGAGAACGCCGGGACAATCTCGTCGATGTACTCCTCGACGCGCTGCCGCACCTCCGTCGGCCGCTCGCCGGCGTCGGCCGCCGCTTCCATCGCCCTCAGGATCGCGCGGTCGTTGAGCAGCTCCTCGCGCACCAGCTGCTTGCCGCCGAACTTGAAGAGGTCCACGCGGACCCCGTGCTCCTCCGCGTAGCTGCGCGCCTTGCGCCGCTGGGATTCACGCACCCGCCGCAGGATGCGGTAGCGCAGGAGCTCGTAGAGCGGCAGCGCGATCGCTATCGAGATCAGGACGCGCAGCATCCGTCGAGCTTATCATCCGTCGATGCTTCTTCCCCTTGGCGCGCTCTGGCTCGCCGCCCACGGCGCCTACCGCGCCTGGGGCTTTCGCTCTCGCCTGATCCGCGCGGGGGAGCGCAACCTCCACCTTTACGACCGGCGCGGAGCGGGTCGCGCTCCGCCGGTCCTGTTGGTGCACGGCATGGGCGGCAACGCGGCCGGCTTTCTGCCCATCGTGCGCGCGGTTGCCCGCGCGTCGCGCCGGGTCGTCGTCCTCGATCTGCCCGGCCACGGACGCTCGCCCCTCGGCCGGGGCCAGGCGCCGGCGACGATACTCGAGTGCGCCCAGGGCGTCGGAGCCGCGCTCCTCGAGTTGGAAGAGCCGGCGGTGCTCGTCGGGAGCTCCCTGGGAGGTGCCTTGAGCCTGTTCGCTGCCGCGATCCTCCCGGATCGAACGGCGGGCGTCGTGGGCTTGAACCCGGCGGGCGCGCCTCTGGCGGGCCCCGATCGCGAAGCCGTCGTGACGGCGTTTCGCGGCGGCAGCGTCGCCGCCGCCCTGGAGATGAACCGTCGCCTCTATCAGCGGCCCTCGCGGCTCGGCTGGCTCTTTGCCCGCGACCTCGGCCGACATTGGGCCTCTCCGCCGGTGCAGCAGTTCGTCTCCGAGATGGGCGCGGACATTCCCGGGATCGGCCTCGACGTGCTCGGCGACGTCCAAAGCCCCGTCCTCATCCTCTGGGGCGAAGGGGACCGCATCCTGCCCGCCTCCAGCGTCGAATACTTCCGGACGCACCTCCGGAACGGGACGGTGGAGACGATCCCGCATTGCGGCCACCTTCCGATGGTGGAGAGCAGCCGGTTCGTCGCGGCCCGAATTGCGCGCTTCCTCGCGGAGCTCTGATGTACGAGCCGGCGCGGTGGCTCTTCGGCCCCAATCTGATGACGATCTTCGGACCGCTCTTCCGGCCTGGCCCGCACGTTCCGGTGAGCCGCGAGCGCTGGGAGCTCTCGGACGGCGACTTCGTCGACGTGGACCGGATGGCGGGGCCGCGCGACGCGCCGTTGCTGGTCGCGCTGCACGGGCTCGAAGGCTCCAGCTCGGCGCATTACGTCCGCGGTCTCCTGGCGCAGGCGCGCATGCGCGGCTGGCGCGCGCTCGCGCTCAACTTTCGCGGCTGCTCCGGCGACATGAACCGGCTCGTCCGCTCGTATCACTCCGGAGAGACGGGCGACCTGTCGGAGCTGGTCCGCCGCGCGCAGGACGAGTCCGACCGCATCGTGCTCGCCGGCTTTTCCCTGGGCGGCAACGTCCTCGTGAAGTGGCTGGGTGAACTCGGCGATTCCGCGCCGCGCGAGATCAGAGCGGCGGTGGCGCTCAGCGTACCGTTCGATCTCGCGCTCTGCGCGCGGACCCTCGACGGTCCCGGGTTCTGGACCTGGCTCTACCGGACGCGATTCCTTCACTCGCTGAAGCGCAAGTCGCTGCAAAAGCTCCGCAAGTTTCCGGGTGCCGCGGACGAGGAGCGCGTCCGCCGCGCACGGACGCTGTTCGAGTTCGACGACGCGCTGACGGCGCGGCTCCACGGCTTTGCCGGCGCCGAGGACTATTACGCGCAGAGCTCCAGCGCCAATTACGTCGAGCGCGTGCGAGTCCCGCTCCTGCTCATCTCCGCCGAGGACGATCCGTTCATTCCGGCCCGATGCGTGCCTCGGACGACGACCCGCTCCGTCGAGGTGGAGCTGTCCGCTCGGGGCGGCCATCTGGGGTTCGTCGAAGGGCCGATCTGGAAACCGGGGTTCTACGCGGAGCGGCGGGCCATTGCATTCCTCGAAGAGCACGTGGAATCCCGGCCTTCCTAGGTTCAGATCCGGCGGCGGGCTGGCGCGTTCCCACCAGGCGGAGGTGCCCCATGCGCCGCACGTTCGTACTCTTCGCCCTCGCCTTTGCATCCCTTGCCGCCGCTACGGTGGCGGCGCTCGTCCGACCGGGTCGACCCGTCGAGCAGAAGCCCTCGCCGCCGCCTGCGTCGGTCGCTTCCGACGGAGCGCTGCGGATGCAGGCAGCGCTCGAGCGGCTCTATCTCCCCGAGAATCGAAGCACCACCGCATATCTCCAGGTCGATCTGTCCTCGGCCGCCGATCCCTCGGCCCGCCGGCGGATGCCCGTCAACGCCGTGTTGATCCTCGATCGGTCCGGATCGATGCGGGGCGTCAAGATCGAGCGCGCCCGCGATGCCGCGCGATCGCTGGTACAGGCCCTCGGTCCCGAGGACCGCCTCGCCATCGTGGAGTTCTCGAGCGACCCCACGGTGCTCGTCGCCTCGACTCCGGTCTCCGCCGAGGCGCGCGCCAGGGCCCTCGCGGCGATCGAGGGGGTCGAGGCCGTCGGCGGGACCAACATGTCAATGGCCTTCGACGCCGCGGCGCCCCAGCTCGCGCGGGGTCGCGCCCAGGGACGCGCCGACAAGGTATTCCTCGCTTCCGACGGACAGGCCAACGCAGGTATCGCCGATCGCGCCGGCCTGCTCGCGCTCGCGCGGCGCGACTTCGCCCCCGCGACGCTCTCCACCTTCGGCATCGGCGACGATTACGACGAGGATCTCATGTCCGCCCTGGCAGCGCAGGCCGGCGGGCGCGCCCGCTACATCGACTCGCCGCAGATGCTGGCCGGCGCCTTTCGCGACGAGCTGAGCCGTGCGGCTTCCCTGGTGGCGCGCGGCGTGCGCGTGCGCATCGCCGGGCTGCATGGCGCGTCGCTCGAGCGCGTATTCGGGTACGAGCCGGAAGCTGACGGCTGGGTGCGCCTGCCCGACTTCGCCGCCGGCGAAGAGCGCCGGGTGCTGATCAAGCTCGCCATCCCGGCGGGCCGGGGCCTCGCGGACATCGCCGCCATCGAGCTGGCCTTCGAGGACGTCCGCGGTGTCCAGCGGGGGGCACGGACGATGGCGCAGGCGACGTTCACTTCCGACGCGTCGCTGCTGGCGCTGGCGCCGACCGCCGCCGCGGTCTCGGGCGCGCGCGCGGAAATGGCGGAGCTTGCCGGTCAGGCCGCCCGCTTGCAGGAAGACGGCCGGCGCGCGGAAGCGAGGGCGCGCATCGAGGCCATGAGCCGGATCGCGAAGGACACCGCGCAGACCGTGCCCGCAAGCGCGCCGGCATTCAGGCAGCTCTCCAGCGAGTACCAGATCGGCGTCTCCAACATCGACGCGCCCGGCGACGCCGCCAGCAAGAGAATCAAGGAAAATCTCTTCGACGTCGTTCGCGCGCCGGTGGCGGGCTGGTGAGCGTCATGGATGTCCGCTTCGAGGATTCACGGCTGTTCGAGCGCGCCGCAGCTTCGTTCGCCATCGGCGGCGCCGCGGGCGGAGTTGCGGGATCGCTCGCGATGGCCGCGACAGGAAGCGCCTTGGCGATACTCCTGCTGCTGCGGCCGGAAAAGGCCTGCCTGGGCCGCTGGGCGGCGGCGGCGGGCTGCTGTGCGGCGGTGGCCATCTGCTGGCAGGTCGCTCCGCTCGCGGGGTCGCCGGCCGCTTGTGGCGCGATGCTCGGCCTCCTGCTCACGATTGTCCGCCGCGACGTTGCCGCGGAGCGCGGGGCGGCACCCCTTTCACCCTTCGCCGTCGCGCTTGCCGCGGGCCTCTCCGCTTGCGCCGTCGTGACGGGCGCCGCGACGCTGCCGCATCTGTCGGCCGCCCTGGCGACGATCGGTCCCACCTGGGTCGCGGGAGCCCTGTGCGGTGGCGCGCTTGGCCTGTGGACGGCCCTCGCCGCCGCGCCTCTCCACGTCCGCCTCGGCGGCGACGCCATCGAGGAACGATTCGCGGCGCTCCGGCTCTCGCTGGCCCCTGAGTTGCGGGCGCTCGCCGAGCGCGCCGTGATCGCGCGCCGGAATGCATCTCGCGCCGTTCCGGAGGGAGCGGGCGCGGAGGTCCGGGCTCCCATCGACTCGCTCACCGCCGCGGCGCTCGATCTGGCCGCGCGGGCTGCCGAGGTTTCGCGCGCGTCGGCCCCGGAGACAGAGGAACATCTGCGCCAGCGCATCTCCGATCTGGCGCAGCGGGCGGAATCTTCGGGCGATGGCCCGGCGAAGCAGAGCTACCTGCGCGCCGCCGACGCGCTCTCCTCGCAGCTCGAGCACCTCCAGCGCGTCCGCCGCGTGCGGGAGCGCGCGCTGGCGCGGCTGCACGAGGAGGTCGCCAATCTCGAGCGCGCCGGATTCGCGCTCACGCTCCTGGACGCCCCCGGGAGCGCGGCGGAGCTGCAACTGCTCCACGAGCGATTGCGGGACGGCGCGACGGTGCTGGAGGAAACCGGGGAGATCGCCGCTCCTGCGATTCGCGCGCGGCTGGAGTAGGCTGCCCCGGTGGCCGACGCCTGGAGTCCGGTCCAGTACGAGCGTTTCCGCGCCGAGCGCACGCAGCCGTTCTGGGACCTCGCCGCGCTCGTCGAGGCCCGCCCGGGAATGCGCGTCGCGGATCTGGGTTGCGGCACGGGTGAGCTGACGGCGCAACTGCACCAGAAGCTTCAGGCGCGGGAGACCATCGGCATCGACTCCTCGGCGGCCATGCTGGCAAAGGCGCCGCAGCTGTCCGGCATCCGGTTCGAGCTGCGCGACATCGCCGGGTTCGAGGCGCAGCCCAAGGTCGATCTGATCTTCAGCAACGCCGCGCTGCACTGGGTACCGGATCATCCCGGCCTTTTGCGGCGGCTCACCCTTGCGCTGGCCCCGGGCGGTCAGCTCGCCGTGCAGATGCCGATGACGGACGACCAGATCACGCACGTGACGGCGTACGAGATGGCCCGTGCTCCGGAGTTCCGGCGGCTGCTGGACGGATACGAGCGTCGCGCTCCCCTGATGGAGCCGGTTCGCTACGCGGGCTGGCTGCACCGGCTGGGCTACGTGCGGCAGCACGTCCGGGTGGCGGTCTACGTGCACCTGCTCGAGTCCCGCGACGAAGTCGTGGAGTGGGTCCGGGGGGCGCTGTTGACCGAATACCAGAAGCGGCTCGCGCCGGCGGACTGGGAACGCTTCCTCGCGCGCTACCGGCAGATGCTGATCCCGCAGCTCGAGGACGAGCGGCCGTACTTCTATACGAATCCGCGGATTCTCATCTGGGGAGCCCTTCCCTGACCTGTGCGTCTCAAGCTAAAAAATAAGCGGGCGCCGCGAAGCGCCCGCCAGTGTTCCCGTCCGATGTGCGAGCTTAGATGCCGGACCGGTGCACGAACGAGGTGTCGGGAACCGGATCGCTGCGCGAATTAACACGGTCGCCAGCGGGGAGACAAGCCCCTACACCCACACTGGAATCGGCGGTCGCGACGAAATCGAACCCATCGTCAGGAATTCGCTAACGAATTCCAGTCATGCGCGCGCGGGCTTCGGCGAGCGCCCGGTGGATCTCCTCGAGCGCATTGCGGCTTTGCGCAGCCGCTTCGGCATCGGCGTGCGCGGCGAACAATTCCTCGGCGAGGCGGTCGCGGTCGGCTCGCGCGCCGAGCAGCTCCTTCCGGGTCTCGTCGCGCTCCAGGACGCGGTCGCGCAGTTCCGCCGCGAGCCGCTGCAGTGCCTCGCGAACCTGCGCGGTCTCCGCGCGCGACTTCTGCGCCTCTTCGGCGGACGCGGCGGAGCGGGATTTCTCCTCGCGCAGCTCGCGGGTGAGGCGCGCGACCTGGGCAAGGGCGCCGTCGCGCTCCGCCTCGAGGAGATCGAGGTCGCCACGCAGCGCGCGAATCTCGGCGGCGCGCGATTCCAGATCGGCGACGAGACGAAGGCAATCGGCGCGCTGATCGCGGGATTCGTCGGCCGCCGTCCGCAGGGCGGTGAGGGCGGCATCGAGATCGGACTTCAGGCGCGCGTTGAATTCGGCCGCCTTGGCCAGGTCCGTGGTGAGCGCGTGAGCGAGCCCGGTGACCTCGGCGATGGTGGGCGCGATCGTCCGGCGCGCGGCGCGCTTCGCGGGTGCCGACTCGACCTTGACGGTCTGGACCGGCTGCGCGAGCGGTTCCGTGACCGCAGCGATTGGCGCGAGCGGGAGCTGGCCCGCCGGATCGGGAGCGATGCCGGATTCCGCAACTTCGGCCGCTGCCACCTGCTGGGCTTCCGCCATTTGCTCGGCTTCCGCCATCTGTTCATCGAAGGCGTGCCCGAGGCGGACCCTGGGGCGGACCTTGGGGACGTTCTCCTCGAAGCTGCGCTTCATGCGCTCTCCACCGCCTTGAGGCGCACCGGCGCGCCGACGCGCGCCTGCACCTCGTCGAGGACCGCCTGGATGTCCTGGGCGCCCTTGCTCTCCGCGTCGTAGGCGAAGATGGGAATGCCTTCGCTCGAGGCCTGCGCGAACTTGGTGCACTGCCGGATCACCTGCTTGAGCAGGAACTCCGGATAGTGCTTCTCCAGCGCCTCCCGAGCTTCCTTGGCGATCTTGTACGTCGCGTTGTACGCGTTGATCACGATGAAGATGTGGTCGAGCACGTGCTGGAGGTCCTCTTCCAGCCCCTGCACCGTCTCGAAGAGGAGCTTGAGGCCGTGGAAGGAGAGGAAGTCGGGGAGCACGGGCACGAACAGGTCGTGCGCAGCCATCAGCGCGTTCAGGTTGAGCAGCCCGAACGACGGTGGGGCGTCGAGGACCGCGTAGTCGTACCTTCCTTCCACTTCCTTGAGGACGTTGCGCAGCCGGAACTCGCGCGCCGCCAGCGGCATCAGCGAGAGGTCGATGGTGCTCATCGTGAGATTCGAGGGCACGAGGTCGAGGCCTGGCATGCCGGTTTTCAGGATCACGGTCTCCACCGGCTCCTTCTTGATGATGGCGTCGAACAGCGTCCTGTCCGCCTCCTCGCCGCAGATCCCCAGGCACTTGCTGGCGTGGCCCTGCGAGTCGAGATCGATCACCAGGACGCGGTGGCCCATCTCCGCCAGCCGGAACGCGTAGCTGGTGGAGACGGAAGTCTTGCCGGTGCCTCCCTTGAAATTGAGGAAGAGCTGGCGGCGCAAGGTCCTTCGCGGCGGGACGCGGTTGAGCGCCGCGCGAGCGGCGGCCAGATCCTGCATCGAGTAGGACACCTTCTGGGTGGGCCCGCCCGGTGGGACGGTGGAATGGACGGCGCCACGGTCCTCGGCCTCGGCCAGCTCGCGCACGGAGAGCCCCAATACTTCGGCCAGCCGGCGGCCCGAGTAGCGGATCTGCTCCATCAACGAGACCCTCCTTCCAGCACGAGCCGCCTCAGCGCCGCCCGCACCGGATCGCGCGGCTGCGCCGGCGTCCCCGCCTCCGGCGCGGGCGCCTGCTCCGGCGGAGGCGAAGGCGCTTCCGTCCGGGCTGCCGCGGCGGCTCCGCGGACGGTGGCATCTTCGTCCGCCGCGAGCCTGCCCGCCAGATCCTCGACGCCCAGCGCGACCGCCAGCGCCGCGGCGCGGCGGCGCACGGCGGGCGTCGCGTCGCTTGCCGCGTTTTCGAGCGCTACCCGGGCTCGCGCCGGGATGGCCGCCAGCGCGTCCAGCGCGGCAAGTCGCACGAGGGCAGGCTCGGATGCAGCCTGCAGTTGCGCGACCATCTCGGCAGCGCCTTCTCCGCCGCAGGCGGCGAGCGCCTTCGCCAGGTGCGCACGCGTCTTCGCGTCCGTCTCCACCGCCAGCGCGGAGGCGATGGCCGGCG
Source organism: Deltaproteobacteria bacterium (assembly GCA_005879535.1). Classification (NCBI taxonomy): domain Bacteria; kingdom Pseudomonadati; phylum Myxococcota; class Myxococcia; species Deltaproteobacteria bacterium. The sequence goes on from VBKI01000058.1 coordinate 64,670, forward strand.
CGGCCGCGGCGATCGGGGCGGCGACGAGATGACGCGCTGCCTGTTCGCGTCGTCCGGGATCGGGGCTGGCGAGGCTTCGCAGGCACTGATCGGCGAGCGCCTGCGCGGCGGCGGAGACGCTCGTCGGCTTTGGCGTGGCGAAATGCGTGGTGGGCGCCGGAAGAGGCGGCGGCAGAGGAGGAGGGGTGGCGAGCCGTCCCTCCGCCCACATCCGCCGCGCTTCCCGCACCGGCTCTGCCGTGCGCCTCGGCTCCGGCAGCGGTGAGGGTCGCGCGCCCTCCAATGCCGGCGGAGCGATGCCGGCCTCAGCGAGCAGCGCCTCGCACTTCTTCTGGTAGTCGCGCAGCGCGATCACTTCACCGCGCAGCTCACTGATGAACTGCGCCAGCGCCGGATCGTCGTCGCTCGAGCGCGCCTGCGCGATCATCTCTGCGACCCAGCGTTCCCGCTCGGCCCGCGATCGCGAAAGCTCCGCGCGCGCCTGCTCCAGCTCGGCCGCGAGCGTGACCGCGCGCCGCCGCTCGATCTCGATCGCGCCCGCGTCGACGGCATGGTGTGCGGGGCGTGCGAGCAACGCGGAGAGACGGGCGCGTTCGGCCTCGAGCTCCGCGCTCTGCAGCCGCGCGGCTTTGGCGACGCCTCCCGCCGCGCGCGCTTCTTCTTCGGCCTCCGCGCGGCCCTTTTCGGCGTTGGCACAGCGGCTATGCGCCGCGGCGAGATCGCCCGCCAGCTCGGAGATCCGCCACTCGAAGAAGACGATCTTTTCCAACGCGGCGCGCAGCAAATCCGCTGCCGCCGGTTGGCCCGTTGCGTCGTGCTCACCGTCCGCCAAGGCGCCTCCGGGATGGATCGCGAGTAGCGTATCTTGAGTGGATCGGTTGAGTCAAGCCGCCAGCCGCTGCCCGGCGAAAGGCGCGGCCAGCCGCTGCCGTGCCGAAGGCGCGGCTCTGCGGCTGTAGCTTTTAGACAGTACCGTCTGGGAAAGAGTGAGGCGCGGGCTGCCCCCCAGCCGCCCGCGCCCCACAGACGTCAGCGCCACGCCCCCCGCGACGCCGACCCCCTCGAGCGCTTTCGCACCCCCGCGCGAAAGCGGGTTGGTCCCCTCGCCGCCGACATCCGGACGTGGAGCAAGCAGCATGCCTGCACGGAAGGCCCGCGCCGCCGTGCGTTCGCGGACAGGGGCAGAAAAAAGCGGTCCCGGATGGGAATTCGCGTTCTTCCGGCAGGGAAAATCCAGAGCAAGCTCGCTATGCTGCCTCACGGCCGGCGCTGCGCGCCAGCGCTGGAAGCTCGGCGAGAAGGCGCTCGCGGCGCTTCGACAGCGAGAGAGGCGGCGCCTCGTGCGGCGAGGCCGTTCCCAAGGGCGCTACGAACAGCGCTCCCATCCATTCCTGCGCGCCTGCCCTGCGCGCCCGCGCCGCGAGATCGACGAGCAGCGCCGCGTCCAACGCCCGCGCGGCCAGATACAGCGCGAGCTGTCCTCGCAGCTCCAGCGAAAGCTCGAAGGCGCCTCCTGCCCAGGCGCATCCGAGGCCCATTTCCGAAGTGCGATCGGGTCCGCCCCAGAGCCGCGCGCCGCGCTCCTCCGCGCGGGTGGACAACGAGGCGCTGCCGGTGAGCTGGATGCCTTCCAGCGCGAGCACCTCGGCGAGGGTTTCGCGGAGCACGTCTTCCGGACCGACGATTCCGGCACCGGCGAGGGGCAGCGACCGCTCCTCGAAGAGGGCGGAGATCCCCGGCGCGCAGAGCGCGGCGTCACGACCTGCCGCGACGAAGGAGCAGCCTGCCTCCGCGGCGGCTGCGGCATAGACGACCCCCGGTGTCACCGAATCAGCGCTCTCCTCCAGCGCGAGGCGCACCTCGGCGGCGGTGAAGGCAGGCTTCGCCGGCGGAACGCCCAAGCCGGGAACGGTGCAGATGACGACGCCGCGCGAGCAGCGATGATGCGCGAGGAAGCCGCGCAGATCTTCCGCGAGGGCATCGGCGAGATGACGCCGCGTGGGCGTTTCGCGGCCGCCGAGCATGCCCTGGATCTTCCGCAGCTCCGGGCGCAGCTCGTCGACCAGCGAACGGTTGACGAGCCCCGCGCGCAACGCGGCGCGGTACGCATCGTCCTCGCGGATCTCGAACGCGCCGAGCACCAGGTCGCCAAGCTCGGCGAAGGGTGCCCGGTCGCGCAGCGGCACGAGGCCGCTGCCAGGAGACCGTCCGGTGCCGCCTGCCTCCACGAGGCTGCCGAACGGATGTACCAGGTGGGCACGCGCGGCGAGGATTCCGGTGAGAAGAGACGTTCCCACTCCGCCGAGGCCGACGACCACCAACCCGACCGGACCCGCCGTTTCCATTGCCGCCTCCACCAATCGGGCAGGCGCTTTCTGCGCCTCCCGGCGGGGTGTGCAGCGTCCGTGCCATTGTCAACGCGCGGCAGACCGGGTAGAACCCCGCACCCTTTCGTTCAGGAGCATTCGCCAGATGGCAGAGACGAAGACCGACCGCCGCAAGAGCAAGGCCCCGGAGGCGAAGGCCAAGGCCCCGCAGGCGAAGGGCAAGGAAGGCCTGAAGTGCGGCATCGAGGGATGCAAGCGCGCGTACCAGGCGAAGGGCTACTGTTTCTTCCACTACGACAAGTGGAAGAACGGCGAGCTTCCAAAGGCGCGCTACAAGACGTGCAGCAAGGAGGGTTGCCACAAGAAAGTGGTCGCCCATGGGCTCTGCGCGGAGCACCAGAAGAACAAGACCGGCGAGGCCGCCGCCGCCGCTGCGCCTGTGGCACCGCCGGCTCCGCCCGCGGCGCCGGCCTAGTCCCGCCGCGTCCGCTGCAGCTGCGCGACCGCCGCGAGCAGCAGCTCCACCTCGCGCTGCGTCGGTCGCGCGCGCCGCGCCAGGGAGAGCAGCTCGTCGAGCACGAGATCGGGCTGCTGCGGGTTGAGAAAGTCCGACGCCAGCAAAAGCGCGCGCGCCCTCTCGCGCAGGAGGGAGAGAAGGCGCTCTGGAGCCAGCGGCTCCTCCGGTGGAATCGGCGGCGAGGCAGTGCCGCGCGCTCTCAGAATCTCCCAACCGAACACCAGCACCGCCTGCGCCAGATTCAGCGACGACTTCTGTGCCGTGGGGATGGTTGCGACGGCGGCAGCTCGCTGCAGGTCGCGATTCGTCAGGCCGCGCACCTCGTCGCCGAATACCAGCGCGCAGGTCCCCGGACACGACAGCAGCCGGGCCGCAGTCTGATCCGGAGCCAGAGCGCCCGGCACGGTGCGGCCCGTCGTCATCACGACGTCCAGGCAGTCGGCCAGCGCCTCGTCGAGCGTACGGACGACCCGCATCCGCTCGAGGACCGCGTCCGCTCCCGCTGCGAGCTTCGCCGCTTGCCCGCGGTCGAAGCCGAGCGGTTCGACGACCCAAAGCGCTCCGGCGCCGGTATTGGCCAGCGCCCGCGCCGCGGCGCCGATGTTCTGCGAGCTGCGCGGCCGGTTGAGGACGAATCGCAAGTGCACATGCGCTATCTTGCGCCGTTCCGGAGGACCCGCAATGGACGAGACCCTGAGCGCCCAGCTTCCTTACACGCTGCGCGAGGCCGATTTCCCGCTGCTGGGCGAGCTCTACCGGGGCAAGGTGCGCGACAACTATTCGAAGGGCGATCGGATCGTGATGATCACTACCGACCGGCTCAGCGCTTTCGACCGGGTCCTCACCACCATCCCGTTCAAGGGCGAGATCCTCAACCGCCTGACCGCGTTCTGGTTCGAGAAGACGAAGGACATCGCGCCCAACCACCTCCTCGACGTGCCGGATCCCAGCGTGCTCGTAGTGCGGCGGCTGAAGCCGCTGGCGGCGGAGATGGTCGTGCGCGGCTACCTCACCGGGTCGCTCTGGCGCGACTACCAGGCGGGAAAGGGCGCGAAGGCATACGGCATCGAGCTGCCGCGCGAGATGCGCAAGGACCAGAAGTTCGAGCGGGCCATCCTGACGCCCAGCACCAAGGAGGAGGTGGGCAAACACGACGAGCCGATCTCGCCGAAAGAGCTGGTCGGCCGTGGAACGATTTCGCAGAAGCAGTGGGACCAGATGGCCCGCATCGCTCTGGATCTGTTCGCGGCGGGCCAGGCGTGGGCGAAACAGCGCGGTCTGATCCTGGTGGACACCAAGTACGAGTTCGGCGTCGATGCCCAGGGCAAGCTGTGGGTCATCGACGAGATCCACACCGCGGACTCGAGCCGCTACTGGATCGCCGACGGCAGCGAGGAGCGCTTTCGCCGCGGCGAGGACCAGAAGATGCTCGACAAGGAGTTCTTCCGGCAGTGGCTGATCCGCGAGCGCAACTACCAGGGCGAGGGCCCGCTGCCGCAGATTCCCGACGAGGTGCGGGTGCAGCTCGCCGGCAGGTACGTAGACCTGGCGAAGACGCTCACCGGAGAGCCGCCGAAACTGGTGGTCGGCGATACCCGCGCGCGCATCGAGAAGGCCTTGCGCGCCGGCAAGTATCTGTAAGAAGGGGTTCTGCAACAGAGCGAAACACTGCCGCAACGGCCCCGCAAAGGGCGCTTCGTACTCCATCTCCAAGGAGGAATACGATGGTGAAAAAGATTCTCATTGGAGTGGGAGCATTGGCGCTCTTGATCGCGGCGGGAGCCGCGTGGGCGCACGGCCGAGGCGGCCGGTTCATGATGAAGCAGATGATCACGCAGCGGATCGCCGAAGCGGAGGACTTCATCCAGGCGACTCCGCAGCAGCGGACGGTGATCGAGCAGTCGCGCGACGTCATCCTCGGCGCGTTGCAGTCCAACGCGCAGGCGCGGCGCGGCTCGCATCAGAACATCGTTGCAATCCTGACGAGCCCCACGCTGAGCGAACCCGAGCTCCACGCGCTGGCCAACGACCACGTGGCGCAGATGCAGAAGCTGGCGGACGTGATCATCCCGGAGATCAAGAAGGTCCACGACGTCCTGACGACGGATCAGCTGAGCAAGCTGGCGACGAAGGCGCAGCAGATGCACCAGAAGCACCAGCAGAATCAGGGAGGGTTCGGCGGCCCCGGACAGTGATGGTCAAGGCGCTTCTCATCGAAGACGATCGCAAGCTCGCCGCCCTGCTGGTCGAATTTCTCGGCCAGCACGGCGTCGAGGCGATCATTGCCGGCGACTCGGGGCAGGCGCTCCAGCACCTGGGCGCGAGCCGCTTCGACATCCTGCTGCTCGACCTGATGCTGCCAGGGATGGATGGGCTCACGCTGGCGCGGAAGGTCCGCGAGCGCTCGAACACGCCTATCATCATGGTGACGGCGCGCGGAGACGATGCGGACAAGATCGTGGGGCTGGAGCTGGGAGCGGACGACTACCTGGCGAAGCCGTTCAACCCGCGGGAGCTGCTGGCGCGCATCCGGGCAGTGCTGCGGCGGGCCGAGCCCGGCGATGCGCCGCGGTTCCACTCGGGCGGGCTGGTGATCGATTTCTCCGCCCGCGAAGTGAGCGTCGACGGCAAGCGACAGTTGCTCACCGCGCACGAATACGAGCTGCTCTGCGCGCTGGCGCGCAACTCCGGCCGCGTGCTCACCCGCGATCAACTGCTGGAGGAGATGAAGGGCGATCACGCCGACGACGCCTTCGATCGGAGCATCGATGTGCACGTCTCGCGGCTGCGGCAGAAGATCGAGACGGATCCGCGCCATCCGCGATACGTGAAGACGGTGCGCGGGGCGGGGTATCTGCTGGCCCGGGAGTCCTGAGTGCACCCGCGGCGCCTGTACCTGCGCCTCTATCTCGCGTTTCTGGGCGTCCTGCTCGCGGTGGGCCTGGTGTTCGCCGCCATCGGGTTTCTGACCGGGCGGCCCTTTCTGGCGCTGCATCGCGGCGGCCCGAGGTTCGCCGCTCATCTCGGACGGATGCTTCCGCCGCCCGCCGATCCGGTCGGCCTGCAGCGGGCAGTCGCGCTCATCAACGAAGAGCTCGGAATGGATGCGACCGTCCTCGGTCCGGGCGGCGAGGTGATCTCCACCGCGGGCAACCCGATCGCGCTGCCCGACGCCGATGTGCTGGAACGGGCGCGGCAGGGCGCAATCTCGACGGGGCGCGGCATCGTCGCCGCCCCCGCACGCGGAGGAGCAGTGCTGATGGTGCGCCTGCCGCTGCCGGAGGGGGCCGTGCGGAGGGCGGCGATCCGCGCCGCGCTCCTTTTGCTCGGCGCCCTCGCCGTTTCCCTCGCCCTGGTCTATCCGCTCTCGAAATCGATCACGCGGCCGCTGGAAAAGCTCACCTCCGTCGTCGAGGCCTATGGCCGCGGCGATCTCTCCCGCAGGAGCGGGCTCGGCGATCTCCAGGACGAGGTGGGCCGCCTGGCGCGCAGCTTCGACGAGATGGCCGACCGGATCCAGGCGGCGCGGAGAGCGGAGAAGGAGCTGCTCGCGAACGTCTCACACGAGCTGCGCACGCCGCTGGCGCGGATCAAGGTGGCGCTCGAGCTCATCGATGCGCCGGGGGAGGGTGTCCGCAGGCGGCTATCGGCGATCGGCGAGGAGGTGGACGAGCTCGACCAGTTGGTCGCCGACATCCTGACGGCGTCGCGGCTCGATCTGGCGGCCTTGCCGCTGCGGAAGGTGCGCACCGACGTCGCCACGCTGGTCGAGAAGGCGCGGGTGCGCGCGGCGGCGCTGGATCCGAACCTGCCCATCGACGTGCGCGTCGAACCCGCGCTGGTGGTCGAAGCGGACGAAGCGCTGCTCTCGCGGGCGCTCGACAACCTGCTCGACAACGCGCGGAAGTATGCCAACGGCAGCCCGGTGGACGTGACGGCGAGGCGCGAAGGGCAGGAGGCCATCATCAGCGTGCGCGATCACGGCCCGGGCATTCCTGCGAACGACTTGCCGCGCGTGTTCGAGCCCTTCTTCCGCGGCGAAGGCGCACCGGGCCTTGCCGCCGGCTTCGGCCTCGGACTCGCGCTCGCGCGGCGGGTGGCGGAAGCACACGGTGGAGCGGCGCGGGCGCAGAACGCGGAGGGCGGAGGCGCGCGGCTCGAGCTGCGACTCCCTCTCACGACAGGTACGGTCTGAAAGCTATGGCCGCGGATGCGGCCCCGGCGGGCTGACCGTGGCCGGCGGCGCGGCCAGCAGCTGATGGAGTAGCTCCCGCGCCGTCCGGGCGCGGACGAGGCGCAACGGAGGCCGCACGAAGCCTTCCGAGTTCATGTGCTCGATGAAGGCGACGAGCGGCGCGAAGTAGCCGTCGACGTCGAGGAGACCGATGGGCTTCTCGTGCAGGCCGAGCTGCCCCCAGGTGATGGCCTCGAACAGCTCGTCCATGGTGCCGCAACCACCGGGGAGGGCGACGACGGCGTCGGAAAGAGCGGACATCACCGCCTTGCGCTCGTGGAGCGATCCCACGATGCGCATCTCGGTGAGCCCGGTATGCGCGACCTCCCGGCTGGTCAGCGCCCGCGGCAGGACGCCCACCACTTCGGCTCCGCCGGCGAGGGCGGCGTCGGCGCACGCGCCCATCAGACCGCAGGCGGCTCCCCCGTAGACCATCGCGTGCCCGCGGCGCGCGATTTCCGCGCCCAGCTCGCGCGCAGCGATCAGGTACGACTCGCGAGCGCCGTCGTTCGACCCGGCGAAGACGCAGATGCGCTCCATGGGATGGAAACTATCACTTCCCGAGCACGCGCTCGAACACCGCGTCGACGTGGCGCAGCCCGCGGTCGAGATCGAAGCACTCCGCCAGCTCCTTCGGCTTGAGGAGCTTCTTCACCTCGGGGTCCTCGGCGAGCAGCGAGCGGAAATCGCGGTTCTCGTCCCAGACCTTCATCGCGTTGCGCTGCACGACCACGTACGCCGCCTGCCGCTCCATGCCCTTGGCGATCAGCTTGAGGAGGACCGGCTGCGAGAACACCAACCCCCGGGTGAGCTCGAGGTTTTCGCGCATCCGCTCGGGAAAGACGCGCAATCCCTCGATCAGCCCGGCGAACCGGTGGAGCATGAAATCGAGCGTGACCGTCGCGTCCGGACCGATCACGCGCTCGACGCTGGAGTGGCTGATGTCGCGCTCGTGCCAGAGGGGAACGTCTTCCAGGGCGGAGAGGGCGTAGCCGCGAAGCACGCGGGCCAGGCCGGTCAGGTTCTCCGAGAGGATCGGGTTGCGCTTGTGCGGCATCGCCGAAGAGCCCTTCTGGCCCTTGCCGAACACTTCCTCGGCTTCCCGGACCTCGGTCCGCTGCAGGTGGCGGATCTCCACCGCGAACTTCTCGATCGAGGCCCCTGCGAGGGCGAGAGCGGTGAAGTACTCGGCGTGCCGGTCGCGCTGGACGATCTGCGTGGATGCCGGCGCAGCGCGCAGCCCGAGCGCCGCCATGGCCTTCTCCTCGATGGCCGGGGAGAGGTGCGCGAAGGTCCCCACCGCTCCGGACAGCTTGCCGACGGCGATGATCTCCCGCGCGCGGTGCAGCCGGGCCTTGGCGCGAGCCAGCTCGTCGGCCCAGACGATCAGCTTCCAACCGAAGGTCGTGGGTTCGGCGTGAATCCCGTGCGACCGGCCGATGCAGGGCGTGCGCTTGTGCTCGATGGCGCGCTTTACCACCGCCTCGCGCGCTTTCTCGACGCCGGCGACGAGGAGATCCGCCGCATCCCGGAGCAACAGCGCGAGCGACGTGTCCAGCACGTCCGAAGAGGTCATTCCGAAGTGCAGGTGCCGCGCCGCGGGACCGATGCGCTCCTCCATGAAGGTGAGGAATGCGATCACGTCATGGCGAGTGGTCTTCTCGATCTCGTCGATGCGGGCGGCGTCGGCGGCGGTGAAGGCGCCGCCTTTGCGGGCGCATTCCTCGATGGCTTCGCGTGGGACCACGCCGGCGTCCGCCATCGCGCGGCCGGCGGCGAGCTCCACCTGCAGCCAGGTCTGGTAGCGACGTTCGGGCGTCCAGAGCGCGACCATCTCCGGCCGGCTGTAGCGCGGGATCATCGGGCGCTCTCTACAGCACTCACCCGAACAGCGCCAGTTGGCGGGCCTTGCGCAGCGGGACCGCGCACGAGGGCTCGAGCAGCACGGGATCGAGCGCACGGGCCTGCGAGCCGATGCAGAGCCTGGCATGGCTGCCGTAGTTCGCGAGGACCCGCTCGGCGGCCTTGCGCGCGTGCTTTTCGCTGTTGTTGTGCTCGGACAGGTGCGCCAGCACCAGATGGCGGAGGCCGCCATGGAGGATGTTCTCGAGCAGATGCGCGCCCTGCTCGTTGGAGAGGTGACCGCGGTCGCCGCGGATGCGCTGCTTCAGCGACCACGGATACGGACCCTCGAGGAGCATCTGCACATCGTGGTTCATCTCCAGGACCAACGCGTCGAGGTCGCGAAGCGCTCGAACGATGCGGGCAGTGACCGAGCCGAGATCGGTGGCGATGGCTGCGCGCGTCGCGCCGTCGTCGACGACGTACGCCACCGGCTCCCATGCATCGTGAGGAAGAGCGACGGGAGTGACCGTCAGGCCGGGGAGCCGGACCGCGACGCCGGCCCGGACGGCGAAGCGCAGCTCCTCCGGAGGCGGGTCGCGCAGCGAACGCATGGTGCCCCGCGTCGCGTGGACCCGGACGCCGAGCCGGCGCGCGAGGATCCCCGCCGCGTGCGAGTGGTCGGCGTGCTCGTGGGTGAGGAACACGTCGGTCAGGTCGCGAACGTCGAGCCCAGCGCCTTTGCACCTGCGCGCGGTCTCGCGCAGCGGAAGGCCAGCGTCGATGAGGATGCGCGTTCCGGCAGCGTCCACCCAGAGGGAATTGCCTCCGCTGCCGCTGGCGAGGACGCACAGGCGCACTGAACGCATGTACCAAGAGCGATCGCCTGCTTGCAAGGGCGACGGAAGCGCTTCTGCCGCTTTCAACCGGCGCGAGCTGTGCTACAGACCCCGGGATGCCGCGCACGAAAAAGTCGATCAAGAACCGCAGCAAGGTGAAGAGGCAGGCACTGAAGCGCAAGCGCGCGCGCCGCAAGAAGAGCCTGCGCCGCGGGATGCGGGCGAAGTAGGCGCGGCCCCGCAGGCGGCTCAGGCGCGGCCGCCGAAGGCGGCTTAGCGCCTGTTGCAGTTAGCGCAATCATCGTATCCTCATTCTCACGCCGTTCCGCGGCCGGAGCGTGATGCTCGGGTCCAGCTCGACGTCCGCTCCGGGCACGAGCTCGAAGCGGACCCGCTGCGCCATCGTCGCCAGCACGAGCTCCGCCTCCATGCTGGCGAATCCGTTTCCGATGCACATGCGAGGGCCGGCGCCGAACGGAAGGTACGCGCCCCGCGGAGGCTCCCGCGCAAAGCGCTGCGGATCGAACCCCTCCGGATCGCTCCAGAGCTCCGGATGGCGGTGCACCACGTACGGACTGACGAAGACGATCGATCGTGCCGGGATCTCGTACCCGCCGATCTGGTCCGGACCCTTCGCGGACCTGCCGATGATCCACGCCGGGGGATAGAGGCGCATCGCCTCCTGCAGGATCCGCCGCGTCTGCGCGAGCTTCGGCAGGTCATCCGCGGTCGGATTCCGCCCACCGAGCACCTGCGCCAGCTCGGCCCGGAGCTCGCGAAGGGCGGCCGGATAGCGGGAGAGCAGCAGCCAGGTGAAGGTCAACGCGTTGGCGGTGGTCTCGTGGCCGGCGAGAAGGATCGTCATCGCCTCGTCGCGAAGCTGGCGGTCGTCCATCGACTCGCCGGTTTCGGCATCGCGCGCCCGGATCAGCATCGAGAGCAGATCGGCGCGGTCCGTGGTGCTCTTCCGCCGCTCGGCGATCATCCGCACCACCACCGTGTCGAGCGTCGTCAGGGCGCGGCGGAACCTCCGGTTCTCGCGGGTCGGAACGACGGGGGGCAGGTCGAACACGCGACGGGTCCGCTCGTTGGCGAGCCTGAGCAGGAAGCCGAGCGCAGCACCCACCTCGTCGGCCGCGTCCGTCGGATCGTACGCGAGCAGCGTCTCGCCGACGATGCGCAGTGTCAGGCGCATCATCTCGTGGTGTACGTCCATGTTTTCGCCGCGGCGCGACTCCAGCTTGGCCGTGGCGTCGTCCGCGGCGCGCACCATCGTGGCCGCGAATCCCGCGATGCGCTGGCGGTGGAACGCTGGCTGCGCGATGCGCCGTTGCCGTTTCCAGGTTTCACCCTCGCTGGTGAGCAGACCGTTGCCGAGCACGTAGCGGAGATTGCGGTATCCGCGCGTCTGCTTGCCGTAGTTCTTGTTGTTCTCGACCAGGACGTGGTTGGCGCCTTCGGACGAGCTGACGAGGTGGCCGACCACCGGACCGAAGCGGAAGCGCACCACCTCGCCGTAGTCGCGGAAGGAGTCCATGAAGAAGGCGATGGGATTGCGCCGCGCCCGCGGGAGGTTTCCGAGCAGGAATTGGCCGCGGGGCCCCGGCGCGCGGTTCACCGATGGCCCGTGTGCCCGAATCCGCCTTCGCCGCGGCGGCTCTGCGGCAGTGTCTTGCCTTCGACCAGCTCCGCGCGCTCCACGCGCGCGACGGCGAGCTGAGCGATGCGATCGCCGCGCTGGATCGTGACGGGCTTCTGTCCGAGATTGGCGAGGATCACGCCGAGCTCGCCGCGGTAGTCGCTGTCGATGGTGCCGGGGCTGTTCAGGCAGGTGATGCCCTCGCGCAGCGCCAGGCCGGAGCGCGGCCGGATTTGGCCTTCGAATCCCTCCGGGATGGCGATCGCAAGGCCGGTCGGAACCAGGGCGCGCTCCCCGGGCGCGAGCGTGATGGCGGCATCGGCGCGCAGGTCCAGGCCGGCGGATCCGTCGGTCGCGTACGAGGGGAGCGGAAGGGGTTCTCCCCGCGCCGGCGTGGTCCGCGTGACGTCGATTCGCAGGCCCATGGGGCGTGATTTATCACGCGGCGCCGTCCGGTCTGGCTCCTTTCCATCGAGCCCGCTAAAGTACACGCCCCCTGGGGAGCAGCAGGAGGCGTCGACATGGCTGACAACGGCGAGCGGCTCATCAAGGTCCCGGAGCAGTTTGCGAAGAAAGCGCGCATCGGCAGCATCGAGAAGTACCGCGCGCTCTACGACCGGTCGATCTCGGATCCGGACGGGTTCTGGAACGAGCAGGCGGAGCGGATCACCTGGTTCCGGAAGTGGAAGACGACGTCGAAGTTCGACTTCCACACCGCGAAGATCGAGTGGTTCATTGGCGGCAAGCTCAACGCGTCCGTGAACTGCCTCGACCGCCACATCCAAGGCCCGCGCCGCGACAAGCCGGCCCTGGTCTGGGAAGGCGACTCGCCCAGCGAATCGCGGTCACTCAGCTATTCGGACGTCTACAAGGAGACCTGCAAGTTCGCCAACGCGCTGAAAAAGCTGGGCGTCAAGAAGGGTGATCGCGTCACCATCTACCTGCCGATGGTGCCCGAGCTGCCCATCGCCATGCTCGCCTGCGCCCGGATCGGCGCCATCCACAGCGTGGTTTTCGGCGGATTCTCCGCGGAGTCGCTGAAGAACCGCATCCAGGACTGCGGCAGCGAGATCGTCATCACCGCCGATGGCGGCTACCGCGGCGGACGCATCGTTCCCCTGAAGCAAACAACCGACGAGTCCCTCAAGGAATGCCCCGGCGTGAAGACCGTGGTCGTCCTCAAGCGCACCGGCAAGGAAGTGCCGTTCACGAGCGGCCGCGACCGCTGGTGGCACGACGTGGTGCGCGACGTGCCCGCAGAATGCGAGCCCGAGCAGATGGACGCCGAGGACCCGCTGTTCATCCTCTACACCAGCGGTTCCACCGGGAAGCCGAAGGGAGTGATGCACACCACCGGCGGATACATGGTGTACGCAGCACTGACGCACGAGCTGGTGTTCGACCTGCGCGAGGAGGACATCTTCTGGTGCACCGCCGACTGCGGCTGGGTCACCGGCCACACTTACGTCGTCTACGGACCGCTCGCGAACGGGGCCACCAGCCTGATGTTCGAAGGCGTCCCGCAGTATCCGGACTGGGGCCGGTTCTGGGACGTCGTCGACAAGTACAAGGTGACCATTATCTACACGGCGCCGACCGCCATCCGCGCCATCGCGCGCGAGGGGGAGGCGCCGGTGAAGGCGCGCAGCCGGAAGAGCCTGCGCCTGCTGGGCACGGTCGGCGAGCCGATCAATCCCGAGGTATGGCTCTGGTACTACAAGGTCGTCGGCGACGCGCGTTGCCCCATCGTCGACACCTGGTGGCAGACGGAGACGGGCGGGATCCTGATCACGCCGTTGCCGGGCGCCATCGCGCAGAAGCCGGGGTCGGCGACGCTTCCCTTCTTCGGCGTCGAGCCGACGGTGGTGGACGATCAAGGCAAGGTGCTCGAAGGGCCTTGCACCGGCAACCTCTGCCTGTCGCGTCCGTGGCCCGGCATCATGCGCGGCGTCTTCGGCGATCCGGATCGGTTCCGCAAGACGTACTTCACCACCTTCCCGGGCCGCTACTTCACCGGCGACGGCTGCCGCCGCGACGAAGACGGTTACTACTGGATCACCGGCCGCGTCGACGACGTGATCAACGTCAGCGGACACCGGCTGGGCACGGCGGAGGTCGAGAGCGCGCTGGTCTCGCACCACGACGTCGCCGAGGCCGCGGTGGTGGGCTTCCCGCACGAGATCAAGGGGCAGGGGATCTACGCCTACGTCACGCTCAAGCAGGGCGTCGAGCCCACCGAGAAGCTGCGGACGGATCTCGTCCAGCACGTGCGCAAGTGCATCGGGCCGCTCGCCCAGCCGGACGTGATCCACTGGGCGCCGGGCCTGCCCAAGACCCGGTCGGGCAAGATCATGCGGCGCATCCTGCGGAAGATCGCGGCCGACGAGCTCGATTCGCTCGGCGACATCTCCACGCTCGCCGACCCGACCGTGGTGGACAACCTGGTCAAGGACAAGAAAGCGCGGTAGATCGCAACCTGTACAGTCTCAAGCGAGAGCCGCAAAGCCGCACCTCCGGTGCGGCAGCGGCTACTGCTCCGAGATGCGGCGCGCGAGATCGTCCGCCGCCTTCTGCTGCTCGCGCTCCAGGTCCTTAGCGCGCTCACGGACGTTGTCCAGCTGGCGCTTCGGAGCGCTCTGCGCCGCGGTGTCGCGCCCGGCCGTCCCGGTCAGCGCGGTCCGCACCGCGAAGGCGACGGCAGCCAGGCCGAGCAGCAGGACGAGGATTTTCCCCAGGCTCATCTCCGCAGCGTCGCATCGCGGCCGCGGGGCGGCAAGAAACCGGAAGGCCCCGCGTTAGAATGCCCGGATGACCGAACCTGCCGAGATCGCCGCGGGGCCAGCGGCTCCGCGACGCGGCGGGCTTTGGTCTGACGTCCGCGAGGCGATCCGCGGCTCCGAACAGGACTACACCAAGGGCCCCATCGGACGCGCCATCCTCCTCCTCGCCATCCCCATGGTGCTGGAGATGGCGCTGGAGAGCGTCTTCGCCGTCACCGACGTCTTCTTCGTCGGGCGGCTCGGGCCGGACGCAGTCGCGGCCGTCGGCCTCACCGAGTCGATGCTCACGCTCGTCTACGCGCTCGCGATGGGCCTCGGCATCGGGACCACGGCCGTGGTGGCGCGGCGGATCGGCGAGAAAGACCGCGAAGGAGCCGCGAACGCCGCTGTGCAGTCGGTCTTCCTCGGCATCGGCGGCGCCGTTCTGCTCGGGGGCCTCGGCGTAGCCTTGGCCCCACACCTGCTCGCGCTGATGGGCGCATCGCCTGCGGTGCTGCAGATCGGGTCGGGATACACGCGCGTCATGCTGGGCGGCGAGGCGACGATCGTCGTGCTCTTCGTCGTCAACGCCGTCTTCCGCGGCGCTGGCGACGCGGCGATCGCGATGCGCGTGCTGTGGCTTGCGAATGCGATCAACATCGTCCTCGGCCCCTGCTTCATCTTCGGGCTCGGCCCGTTCCCCGAGCTGGGCGTCACCGGCGCCGCGGTGGCGACTACCATCGGGCGGGCAAGCGGAGCCGTCTATGCCATCAGCCGGCTGCTGCGACCGGGCTCCCGCGTCGCGGTCGGCCGGCGGCATCTGGGCGTCGATGTGCCGGTGATGCGGACCGTCGCGCGGCTCTCCGGCTCGGGAGCGTTCCAGTCCATCGTGGGCATGGCGAGCTGGATCGGCCTGGTCCGGATCGTCGCCACCTTCGGCTCGCAGGCGCTCGCGGGATACACCATCGGCATCCGGATCATCGTCTTCGCATTGCTTCCGTCCTGGGGGATGAGCAATGCCGCGGCGACGATGGTCGGCCAGGCACTCGGAGCGGGAGACCCCGACCGCGCCGAGCGCTCCGTCTGGCGCGCATGCCTCTACAACCTGGTATTCCTCTCGGCCATCGGCCTCGGATTCGTCGTGGCGGCGCGCCCGATCGTCTCCGCCTTCACCTCCGACCCGCAAGTGTTGGCGTACGGCACCCAATGCCTGCGGATCATCGCCGCGGGATTCGCCTTCTATGCCTACGGAATGGTGCTCTCGCAGTCGTTCAACGGAGCGGGCGATACCGCCACGCCGACGTTGCTCAACCTGATCGTCTTCTGGCTTTGGGAGCTGCCGCTGGCATGGGCGCTCGCCGTCGCCCTCGGAATGGGCCCTCGCGGCGCCTTCGTCGCAGTTGCCGTTTCGTTCTCGACGCTCGCAGTGGCAGCGGGTGCGATCTTCCGTCGCGGCAAATGGAAGCGCGTCGTCGTCTAAGCTGTTACCTTCGCAGCCGCGAGGACCCCATGTGCCGAAACATCCGGACGCTCTTCAACTTCAAGCCGCCCGCCACCGACGAGGAGATCCACGCGTCGTCGGTGCAGTTCGTCCGCAAGCTGAGCGGATTTCATCATCCTTCGAAGGCCAACGCTGACGCGTTCGACCGCGCCGTCGAGGAAGTGACCGCCGCCGCCCGGCGGCTGGTGGATTCGCTCGTCACCAACTCGCCGCCGCGCAATCGCGAGGAAGTCGCCGCGGAGGCCCGGACCCGTTCGGCGAAGCGCTTCCGGCGGGCTGGTGCCTGACGAGAAGCCGCGCCGGGCGCTGGTCCTTTCCGGCGGCGGCAGCAGGAGACGAGCAGGTCGACTACGATCTCCTCTGCGGGACTTCCGTCGGCGCGATCAACGCCGCCTATGTCGCGCAGACGCCGCTGGGGAAGCCTCGAGAGGCGGCGGCGAAGCTGCGCGCGCTCTGGGACACGGTGACGACCGACAAGGTGCACCGGGCGTGGTTTCCCTTCGGCAAGATCGCGTCATTCTTCAAGACGTCGGTGTATGACTCCGCACCGCTCCACGGGTGGATTCGCTCGGGCCTCGATGCGGCGGCAGTGCGCGCGTCCGGTCGCCGCCTCCGCATCGTCTCGGTGTCGTTCGGCACCGGTGAAACGTTCGTCGCGAACGAGCAGACCGCCGATTTGGCGGAGTGGGTGATCGCCTCGTCTGCGTTTCCGGTGATGCTGACCCCCGCCTCGATCGGCGGAGATCTGTGGACGGACGGCGGCCTGCGCACGGTGACCCCGCTGGGCGAGGCGATCCGCGCGGGCGCCGACGACATCGACGTGGTTCTCTCCTCGGACCCGTTCGCAAAGTCGCCCTTCGAGGTGAAGGACGCGCATGCGATCCCGCAACTTCTCTTGCGCTCCATCGACATCATGAACGGCGAGGTGAGCCGCGCCGACTTGCGCATCGCGGGCCTGAAGAACGATCTCTCGGAGCTCCGCCGCGAATACCGGAAGGTGCGGATCCGCCTCTTCCAGCCCACCCAGCCGCTCCCGTTCGACTCGCTCGACTTCGACCCCGGAAATCTAAAAGCGATGATCGACGCCGGATACGCGCAATCCGCGGTCTCCGGCGCCGTGTAGACTTACTTGTGCTCGTCCTCGATCATCTGCTCCGGGTCGTGCCACCACTGCTCGGCCGACCGATGCCGCGGCGCCGAGATGAACCTGCCGAAAGACGACTGCGTCGCCGCCGGCGTGGCGAACGGAGCCATCAAGTCCTTGACCGTGTAGAGGCGGCCGTTCTTCATCACGCTCGCCACGTGGGTCGCGTTCCGGATGTCGTCGAGTGGATCGTCGGTCAGGAAGACAAAGTCAGCCAGCTTGCCCGGCTCGATGGTCCCCAGGTCCTTCGACACGCTGAACGTCTCCGCCGGCAGCTTGGTGGCCGACTGGAGCGCCCGCCACGGCGGAAGGTGGCCGAGGAGGACCTGTGCGCGCAGGTTCAGGTGCAGCGCGGTGGCGACGTTGTCGAGCGGAGAGTCGGTGCCCGCCAGCATCGTGCCGCCGTTCTGCTGGATGTACGCGACCGTGTCCTCTTCCTTCTGCAGGGCATCGCGGCCGGCCTGCGGATTCAGGGTCGCGGCTTTGCTCTTCGCGACGAGGAGGGTCTGGTCCCAGGGAACGTTCAACGTCGTCAGCCGGACGTCGTTCACCATGGTCGGCTCGTCCGAATACAGGACAGGGCTGAAGGTCGTGGAGATGTCGAACATCCCGGAGAGCCGGAAGAGATCGCGCATGTCGGAGTAGCTGATGCCGCCCGTCGAGCGCGTGTATGCGAAGCCCGTCCGCGTGGTGGCGGAGACGTGCGTCTGTCCGTCCATGCCAAAGGCGAGGCCGGGCAGCATGTAGTGCGAGGCGACCCAGACGCCCATGTCCTGGTGCGCGACCTGCATCGCGCGAAGCTGCCACTCATGCTGCAGGCGCACGTACGTCTTCAGCATGTCGTAGCCCAGCGCCTTGCCGCGCGACAGCTCCCGCTCCAGCTGCGCGGCGCTCGTGGTCGGGCGCATGAAGTTGTAGAACACGCGCTCGCCGTCGATCGCCTCGCCGGTAGCGAAGTAGCGCGGCCCCACGCGGTCGCCCGACGCGAACGATTCCCGCGTCTCGACCGCACGGTATGCGGGATCACCGACGGAGTTGAGGGTGGTGACGCCGTAGGTCATCCACAGCCGGCCCAGGCGGTCGCCGTAGAACTTGCCCTCGATGTACTCGTGCGTGTGCGATTCCCAGAGGCCGGGAATGACGGTCTGCTTCGAGGCGTCGATGACGTTGCCCGCAGTGTCGTGCACGCTGTCCCGGTGAGGCTGGATGCTGTCGATGCGATTGCCTTTGACGATGAGGTCCACGTTGGTCAGCTCATCGGGTCCACGGCCGTCCCAGAGGCGCCCGGCATGGATCACGGTCCGTCCCGAGGAGGGCTGGTCCGGCTTCCAGGTGAGATCGAGCTCCACGTCGCGGGGATTGCCGCCGCTCCGCGCGATCAGGCGCAGCTTGCCGTTCGAGAGATAGAGCAGCTGCTGCGAGTCGCCGCTCCAGGTGGGCGCGTCCGTCACCTCGGTGTTGATCCGTGTGGCGGTCCCGGTCGGCTTCCCGCTGTCGCGGTCCACCGGGCGGATCCAGAGGTTGCTCTCCATGACCAGCGCCATCGCCGTTCCGTCGGGCGAATACACGGGGCCGTCCTCGCCGCGGGTGCCCAGCGACATGTACTGCCCTTCGCCGGTCGCGCTGCCCGTCGGGTTGTAGGTCAAGGCGCCGGTCGCCACGTCGACGGTGAGGATCTGGCTGGTCCCTTCGCGGAACCTGCGCGTGTACGGCTTGAGCGCGCCGATGGCGATGGTGTTGCCGGCGAACGACCAGCTCGGCTTGCTCGGCGCGAACAGGTTCAGCGTGGTCGAGTTGGCTGGAGGCGCGCCGACGGCGTGCACGGCCTTGGTATTGAAGTCGTAATAGAAGGTGGCGCCGTTCTGATCCTGGAAGGCGAGCTTCGATCCGTCCCGCGACCAGGCGGCGGAGACCTGGGCGCCACCGAACGTGGTGACGGGGGTCTCGTCTCCGCGGCCGGTGCGGACGTCATAGACGTACACCTTCATGATCCCGCTCTTGTCGGTCGAGTAGGCGAGCTTCGTCCCGTCGGCCGACCAGGCGGGATCGCACTTGTAGTAGGTGTCGGCCGTGATCGGGCGCGGCTTCTTGCCGATCTCCATCAGCCAGATCTGGTTGAGAGCCTCGAAAGCGACCTGCTTCGCGTCGGGAGACAGCGCCGGGCCGACGATTCCCACCACCTGGCGCTTGTCGGCGGAGTCGAAGTCGAACTTCTTGCGCGTGTAGGAATCGCGCATGATCGGGAAGGTGGCCTCGAATGGAACGTCGGTGGTACCGCCGCCGATGGTGCTGATCTCGATCTTTCCGTCCGCCGTGTAGAGAAGCTCCGTTTCCGAGAGCCACACCGGGTAGAACGGGAACACGTCGTTGCTGGTGCCGACACGCGTCGTCGCGCCGCCGGGCGCGAGATCTTTCACCCAGAGCTGGCTCTGATTGACGTTGTCGTTGATGCTGAACTGCACGTAAGCGAGCTTGCCGCCTCCCGGAGAATAAGCGGGAGAGTTGAGGCGCTGCGCCCTGGGATCCGGCGGAGGCGCTGGCGCCGTCACCAACGTCGTGCGTGCGCCGCCGGCCGCGGGCACCGCCTGGATCGAGGTGCCGGTGGCGCCAGTCCCGTTGACGAAGGCGATGGTCGTTCCGTCCGGCGACCACGTCGGCTCGAACGCGTCGAACGTCGTGTCGGAGGCAACGGTGGTCGAGGAGCCCGATGCGACGTCCACCACGCGGATGACGTAATTGCTGCCGAAGGCCGCGTTGTCGGACGAGTACGCGATTCTCGATCCGTCGGGCGAGACGCGCGGATCGCGGTCGTCGGGGTGGCCTGACGTGAGCTGGCGCACATTGCGGCCGTCCGGATCCATCTTCCAGATGTGGAAGGTGCCGCCGGAGTAGGCCTGGAAGGCGACGAAGCCCCCGCGCCGCGCATAGTCCGGCCGCGCCGGCTCGAGCAGCGGCTGTGTCAGAGGAGTGGCCGTACCACCGGCGATCGGCAACGACCAGAGCACGCCCTGCAGGTCGAAGACGATCGACGCGAAATCCGGCGAGACCGTCGCCGCGATGTTCGTGCCCCGGTTGACCTTGATCTGATCCGGCGAGGTCGCCCATCCAGGTGCGACGTGGACCCCCACGACCACGAGTGCAATACCGAGAATTCCCAGCGACACGGCATACCAGCGCCGGCTGCGCGAGTTGTTCATAGCGGTCCCTTTCCCAGGTGAGCGTCCGGGTACCGGTGGGCGCGGTGCTCACCTAAAGCAAGAGACGACGGGTCGTCCGTCCGCCTACGCTCGCATCAGCGCGGCGCCCCAGTGGAAGCCGGAGCCGAGCCCCACGAAACAGACCAGCTGGCCTTCGCGGATGCGTCCGCTCTTCCGACATTCGTCCAGGGCGATCGGGATCGTC
This sequence comes from Deltaproteobacteria bacterium, assembly GCA_005879535.1. Taxonomy (NCBI): domain Bacteria; kingdom Pseudomonadati; phylum Myxococcota; class Myxococcia; species Deltaproteobacteria bacterium. The sequence continues at coordinate 84,874 of VBKI01000058.1, forward strand.
GCCGCTGTCGTGTTCCCGTATTTTTGAATGTTGTTGTAGACGCGTTCATCCGGCAGGCCGAGCGCCTTCTGCACTGCCTCGTTGATCCGGAGGTTCGCCTGGTGAGCGATGAGCAGGTCGATGTCACCTACCGCCATGTGGTGCTTTGCGCAAAGCTCGCGGACCGCCTGGGGCATGCGGGACACCGCCAGCTTGAATACCGCGCGGCCGTTCATCTCCGGGACATGCCGCCAGGCGCGAACCTGCTCCTCGTCCACGAACGGCCGGTGCGCAAAGCCCATCCCGGGGACGTACAGGTCCTTGTAGTTGGCGCCGTCGGAATGGAGCTGGAACCCGAGAAGGCCGCGCTCTCCGTCCGCGGCCCGCAGCACCACCGCACCGGCTGCGTCGCCGAACAAGACGGTGCGGTCGCGGAAGCCCGTGATCACCGCCTTCTCCTCCTCGGAAGGAGGCTGGCCGCCGCGCCCGAAGAGAAAGTCCCACGCGGTCCAGGGCATGAAACCGGAGTGGACTTCCGCACCGACGAGCAGCACCGTGCGCGCTTCTCCCGCCTTGAGCAGGACGTCGGCGACCTGAAGCCCGTAGATGAACCCGGTGCATTGCTGTCGGATGTCGAGCGCGGGGACGTGCGCTACGCCGAGCTTGTCCTGAAGGATGCCGCCGCACCCCGGAAAGTAGTGGTCCGGCGTCATGGTGGCGAAAACGATGTAGTCCACCTCTTCCTTGGCGATGCCGGCATCGGCGAGCGCCTTCCTTGCCGCGCCCAGGCCGAGGTCGCTGGTCGAGGTGCCCTGCTCGACGTAGTAGCGCGTCTCGACGCCGCTGCGCTCGCGGATCCATGCGTCTGACGTGTCCATGATCCGGGCGAGCTGGTCGTTGGTGACCAGGTTCTCGCCGGTGACGAAGCCGCTTCCGATGATCTGGCTGCGCATGTCGCGACCTCCGGGCGGATTCTCCTAACAGACGGCGGACCATCCGTCACTGGCATGTCAGCGTGCCGGTTCCGGGATCCAGGGCGTCCACCCCCGCGCAAACAGGCGCATCGAACGTGCCGGTCACGTGTTCGCCGAAATCGAACGTGAGATCGTATCTTGTCTACTCGACCGCGAATACCTCGTGCGTGTTCGTCGCTGCGAAGCCGGGAATCGTCGCTCCGCCTGGCAGGTAGACGTTGTTTCCGATCGCGGAGCCGAAGATTCCATGCCGCGGCGTCGGCATGGGAGCAAGCTTGCTCCAGGCGTTTGCCGCAGGATCGAACACGGCGACGTTCCGCCGCACGACGCCGCGAGCGAGAGCAGCAAAGCGAATCGAAGCATGGGAGACTTGCAGTGCGCCGCGTCGTCAGCCCATAACGCTCCAACTGCAGCCGCTCCGAGGATGAACATGAAGAAGGCGCCGCTCATTGCCGCAGCCCTCGTCTTCACCGCCTCTTCGCTGCCCGCCCAGCAGAGGTCGGTCAGGCTCTCCATCGCCACCGGCGGGACCGGTGGCGTGTACTATCCGCTCGGCGGCGGATTGGCCAGCGTGCTCAGCAAGAACCTGCCCGGCGTGGACGCGACTGCCGAGGTGACCAGCGCCTCGGTGGACAACGTCAAGCTGATCGGTGCTGGAAAAGCGGACCTCGCCTTTTGCCTCGCGGACACGGCGAGCGACGGCCTCAAGGGAACGGGCAAGTTCAAGGAAAAGGTCCCGGTTCGCTCCATCGCCGTGCTGTACGCGAACAAGAGCCAATGGGTCACCCTCGAGGGAACCGGCATCGGGAAGATGCAGGACCTCAAGGGCCGGCGCATTTCCACCGGCGCGCCGGGGAGCGGGACCGAGACCATCGCGCTGCGCATCCTCGAAGCCTACGGCATGGATCCCGAGAAAGACGTGAAGCGGGAGAAGTTGTCGGTCGCGGAATCGGTGAATGCTCTGAAGGACCGGAAGATCGACGCGTTCTTCTGGTCGGGCGGGGTTCCTACCGCGGCGGTCACCGACCTGGCCGCCACTCCCGGGATGAAGATCAAGCTTCTCGATCACGCCGAGGCAGTCCCGAACCTGATCAAGAAGTACGGACCGCTCTACGTGAAAGGAGTCATCCCCGCGAAGGCCTACCCGGGGCAGGACAAGGACGCCAACGTCGCGGACGTCTGGAACGTCCTGCTCGTGCACGAGAAGATGGACGAGAAACTCGCCTATGACATCGCGAAGACCCTGTTCGAGAAGCAGGCGGACCTCGTCGCGGTGCACTCCGAGGCGGCCAACCTGAAGCTCTCGACGCAGTACGAGAGCGCGTCGCCGATCCCCTTCCACCCCGGTGCAATGAAATACTTCGCGGAGAAAGGGCTGAAGCCCAAGTGATCGCGATGGGCCGGAGCGCGCGGCGGCTGGTCCTCGCTTGTGCAGCGGCGTCGTTCGTGGCTCCGGCGCCGACCCATCCGATCGCCTTCCTGGAGATCGGAAATTCTACGCGCGATGAGGCGGAGCTCATCGCGCTCCACGAACGGACGCCGTTCTCCGTCACCTCCTGGCATTCGATGTACGACCAGCCGGTCATCGAGGAGTTCGTGCTCGACGGCCGCTGCCACATCGTCCTGAAATCGGTGTCCAGTCCCAGCGCAGCAGTGCGCGAGTACCTGGGGATCACGTCTCCGGGAGAGCGCCACGCCGTCGAGCGGGCGATGGGGCAGATCGTCTTCCGGGTCGCCATGGGGACGCCGCAGCGGTTGAATGCCGGCGCGCGGGAACGATCATTCCTGGAGTTCGGCGATCACGGCGACCGCCTGGTCATGCGGGCGATGGGTCTCTGCCCCGACTCATGACGCCCGCGCAAGGCGGAAGAATTCATCGAGCAGGAAGAGGGCGCGGCGCGCCACTTCACGGGCTGGACCGACCGCGCAATCACGACGATCGCCGTCGCGATGTCCTTGTTCCACCTCTATGCGGCCCAGGCGATCATCCCGGCGCAGATCCTGCGGGCGATCCACGTCGCCTTCGTGCTCTTCCTCTGCTTCCTGTTGTTCCCCGCGGCGAAGCGGTTCCGCGACCGCGTCCAGTGGGTCGACCTGGCGCTGTCCGTCCTCGGCGTCGCGGTCATCGTCTATCTGTTGATCGATTTCGACGCATTCATCGAACGCGCCGTCACTCCGACTGGCTGGGACCTCTTTTTCGGCGTGACACTGATCGCGCTGGTGCTCGAGGCGACGCGCCGGACCTCGGGGTGGATCCTCACCGCCGTCGTCGTCGCGTTCATCGCTTACGCGTTCGCCGGCCCCTGGCTGCCACGTCCCTGGACGCACCGCGGGTATGACGTGGAGCGGCTGGTTGGCCACATGTACATGACGCTGGAGGGGATCTTCGGGACCGCCATCGACGTCTCGGCGACCTTCATCATTCTCTTCACCATCTACGGCGCCGTCCTGCAGTTCTCAGGAGCAGGCGAGTTCTTCATCGACTTTTCGCTGGCGGTGACCGGCGGAAGCCGCTCCGCGGCCGGTCGCACGATCGTGCTGTCGTCGTTCCTGCTCGGTGCGCCATCCGGAAGCGGGGTCGCCACCACCGTTGCGATCGGATCCGTCGCGTACCCGATGCTCGCGAAGTCGGGCTACGGCAAGAACGCGGCGGGAGGTCTGCTGGCCGCGGGCGGCCTGGGCGCGATCATCTCCCCTCCGGTGCTCGGCGCGGCGGCCTTTCTGATCGCCGAGTACCTGAAGATCTCGTACATGGAAGTGGTCTGGATGGCCACCATCCCGACCTTGCTCTACTACCTGGGTCTCTTCCTGATGGTCGAGCTCGACGCGCGCAAGCTCGGCATCCAGAAGGTCGAGCTGCGGCCGCGAGGGAATGCGTGGCGGATGGTCAAGGAGCGCGGGTTCCACTTCACGTCGCTGGTAGCGGTCGTGGTCTTCATGGTGCTCGGCTTCAGCGCAATCACCGCGGTGTTCTGGGCGACCATCGCCGCCGCCGCGCTCTCGTTCCTGCGCAGGGAAACGGCTCTCAGCTTCATTCCCAAGGCGGGCACTCCGCTGCATCGGACGCGCATGGTCCAGGCCCTGAGGGCAGGTTCGGTGGGTGTACTCGCAGTGGCGGCGACCTGTGCCGCCGCCGGGATCATCGTCGGCGTGGTCACGCTCACTGGCCTGGGGCTCAAGTTCAGCTCGATCGTCATCGATCTCGCGGGCGGGAATGTCCTGGCCACGGCCGCCTGCACCGCGCTGGTCGTCTGGGTAGTGGGGCTCGCCGTACCGGTCACCGCGAGCTACATCATCTGCGCGGTGATCGCAGCGCCGGCGCTGACGAAGCTCGGCGTGCCAGACTTTGCGGCGCACATGTTCATCTTCTATTACGCGGTGCTCTCAGAAGTTTCTCCACCGACCGCGCTCTCACCGTTCGCCGCGGCGGCAATCACCGGTGGCGATCCGTACCGCACTACGCTGCAGTCCTGGAAGTACACCCTGCCGGCATTCCTGCTGCCGTTCGCCTTCGTCCTGGACCCCGACGAAGTGGGCTTGCTGCTGAAGGGCGGCTTCGGAAACGTGGTCCACGCCACTGCCGCCGCCGGCCTCGGCATCGCGGCGCTCGCGTGCGGCGTGCAGGGCTGGATGCTACAGCGCACCGCCTGGCTGGAACGAGGCGTGCTGATTGCCGGCGGGATCCTGCTCCTCCATCCCGCTACCGCCGTCCAGCTGGTCGGCTTTGTGCTGGTCGCGGGCGTGGCGGCAAGCCAATCCTGGAGACGAAGGCGAGCCTGAGCTCGATCAGCGGAACAGCGTCGCTCGCAGCGAGGCGCTGGTCTCCTGGCGGCCTATGCTTTCGGAACCGACGCCGCCGCCTGGTGCTTGCCGTCGCCGCCGCCTTGCTCCGCGAGCGCTTCCTTCCGCGAGAGGCGGATCTTCCCGGACCGATCGACGGAGACGACCTTGACCAGCACCTCGTCGCCTTCCTTGAGCACGTCCTCCACCTTCTTCACCCGCGTGTTCGCGAGATCGGAGATGTGCACGAGGCCGTCGGTCCCGGGGAAGATCTCCACGAACGCGCCGAACTCCATGATTCGCCGCACGGTGCCGAGGTAGGTCTTTCCCACCTCCGCCTCCTGGGTGAGCGCGCGGATCATCTTGATCGCCTGCTCCACGCCCTCGCTGTTGGGCGAGGCGATGGCTACCGAGCCGTCGTCCTGGATGTCGATGGTGGCTCCGGTGCGCGCGATGATGTCCTTGATCACCTTGCCTCCCGGCCCGATCACGTCCTTGATGCGACTGACCGGGATGCGGATGGTGGTGATCTTCGGCGCGTACTTGGAGATGTCCGCGCGCGGCTTCTCGATGGCCTTGGCCATCTCGGCGAGGATGTGCAGGCGGCCCTCGCGCGCCTGGTTGAGCGCGCTGGTGAGGATCTGCTTGTCCACGCCGGTGATCTTGATGTCCATCTGGATGGAGGTGATGCCCTTCGCGGTGCCGCACACCTTGAAGTCCATGTCGCCCAGATGGTCCTCGTCGCCGAGAATGTCGGAGAGGATGGCGATCCGGTCCTGCTCCTTGATCAACCCCATCGCGATGCCGGCCACCGGCGCGGAGATGGGCACGCCCGCGTCCATCAGGGAGAGGGTGCCGCCGCAGACCGTCGCCATCGAGGACGATCCGTTCGACTCCAGGATGTCGCTGACCACCCGGATGGTGTAGGGGAACTTGTCGTCCGCCGGCAGCACCCCGCGCAGCGCGCGCTCCGCCAGCACCCCGTGGCCGATCTCGCGCCGTTCACCTCGCCCACCGAGTAGGGCGGGAAGTTGTAGTGCAGCATGAACTTGCGGAAGGACTGGCCCTTGAGACTCTCCATCCGCTGCTCGTCCTCGGAGGTGCCCAGGGTGGTGGTGACCAGGCCCTGCGTCTCGCCCCGGGTGAAGAGCGCCGAGCCGTGCGCGCGGGGAAGGATGCCCACCTCGCAGGAGATCTTCCGGACCGTCCTGGTATCGCGCCCGCCGATGCGCTGGCCCTCGTGCGCGATCATCCGCCGCATGTGGTCGTACTTGAGGTCCTCGAGCGCGGTCTTGACGTCCTTCTCCTTGCCGAAGAACGGCTGACCCTCGGCGCAGAGCTCGGCGACCAGGTCCTTCTTGATCTGCGCCAGCTGCCCGTAACGGTCGTGCTTGTCGTGCTGCGTGTACGCGCCGCGCACCTTTTCCAGCGCCCAGTCGCGCACCCGGGCGGCGACTCCATCGGCCAGCGGGACCTTGTCGAATCCGCGCTTCTCCGCCTTCACCGAGCCGGCGATCTGTTCCTGCGCCTTGAGCAGCGGCTCGATCGCGCGCTGGCCGAAGAGCAGCGCCTCGATCATGTCGCTCTCGCCCACTTCCTTGCCACCGCCCTCCACCATGAAGATCGACTCGCGGTTGGCGGCCATGATCACGTCGATGTCCGACTGGTTGCGCTCTTCCTCGCTGGGATTGGCCACGAACTGGCCGTTCACGCGACCCACCCGCACGCCGGCGAACTGGAACGGGAAGGGAATGTCGCTCACCGCCATCGCGAACGAGGCGCCGGTGAGCGCAAGCACGTCGGTGTCGTAGGCAGGGTCGGCGGAGAAGACGGTGGCGATCACCTGCGTGTCGTTCTGGTACCCCTCGGGAAAGAGGGGGCGCAGCGAGCGATCGATGAGCCGCGAGATCAGCGTCTCCCGCTCGGTCAGCCGGCCCTCGCGCCGGAAGAAGCTCCCGGGGATGCGTCCGGCGGCGGAGAGCCGCTCCTGGTAGTCGACCGTCAGGGGAAAGAAGTCGAAGCCCGGCTTGGGCTCCTTCGCGGAAACCGCGGTCACCAGCACCATGCTGTCGCCGCTGCGAACCACCACCGAGCCATCGGCCTGCTTCGCCACCCTGCCGGTCTCCAGGTTGATGCTCTGGTTCCCAACCTTCGCGGAGACCGAAATCGCTTCTGCCATGTGCAACGTCCTTTCGCGCGGGCCCCGCCCGCGCTGCGCTCTACGTCGTTTGTCCGGGGTTGGATCCGGGGAACCGTGGGATCCTGATCGCAGCAGCGAAACTGCGTTCGCTGCTCCGATGAGGGTCCGGCGGGGCTCCCGGGTACAACCCTTTTGTCTTAAAACAGCCGAGAAGCATCTTTCGATGCCCCTCGCACATTCTCCTACTTGCGGATTCCGAGACCGTCGATGAGCTTGCGGTACCGGCTCGTGTCCTTGGATTTGAGGTAGTCGAGCAGCCGCCGGCGCTGGCCGACCAGCTTGAGCAGGCCACGGCGGGAGTGATGGTCCTTCTTGTGCGTCTTGAAGTGCTCGGTGAGGTAGTGGATGCGCTCGGTGAGCAGCGCGACCTGGACCTCCGGCGAGCCGGTATCTCGTTCGTGCGTCCGGAACTTCTCCACCACCGTTGGCTTGCGGGTCTCGTAGTGCAACGGGCCTTGGGACATCCTTGAATTCCTTTTGTTTCCCCCACCTTCCGCCGGCCGGGCGGGAAGGCGAGCAGGCGTTCCAATTTCCAGGCGAAATTGCCCGGAGGGCGCGGGAACCTACAGGCTTGGACCCTGCGGGTCAAGGGAAACACCCTGCAAGGTAATGACCACGGACTTCGAGGCCGGCGTGTTGCTGGTGTGCGCGACGTGGCGGGCTGGAACCAGCGCATTCGCCTCAGGAAAGTACGTGCAGGCGCACCCGCGCGGGATGTCGTAGGCGAGCGCGACGAACCGCCGCGCCACCCGCGTCTCGCCCTCGAAGCGGCTCTCGATGTCGACGGTCTGGCCGTCCTTCAGCCCCAGCGCGCGGAGGTCCTCCGCGTTCACCAATACCACCCGGCGATCGCCCTTCACGCCGCGGTAGCGGTCCTCGAGGCCGTAGATGGTGGTGTTGTACTGGTCGTGGCTGCGGACGGTCATCATCAAGAGCTCGCCGTCGCGGAGCGTATGGCGAGGCAAGGGATGGACGGTGAACCTCGCCTTGCCCGTGGGCGTGGTGAAGGTTCCCTCGCGTGGGCCGTTCGGAAGGTAGAACCCTCCGGGCCGGCGGACGCGGGCGTTGTAGCCCTCGCTGCCGGGGACGACCCGCGCGATCAGGTCGCGGACGCGGTCGTAGTCCTCGGCCAGCCACCCCCAGCGCACCCTGGTGCGCCCGCGCAAGGTCGCCTCGGCGAGGCGCGCAACGATCTCCGGTTCGCCGAGGAGGTGTTTGCTGGCCGGTTTCATCCGGCCGCGCGACATCTGGACGACGCCCATCGAGTTCTCGGTGGTGACGAATCGGCCGCGGTCGTCCTCGGTGCGACCGAGGCAGGGAAGGATCAGCGCCGTCGTTCCCGCGACGAGGTGCGCGCGGTTCAGCTTCGTCGAGACATGTGCCGTCAGCCGGGCCCCGCGCAGGGCAGTCGCCGTATACTCAGTATCCGGCGCCGCAGAGAGGAAGTTGCCGCCAAGGGCGAAGAACGCCTTTGCCCGCCCGTCCCGCAGCGCATGGATCGACTCGACCGTATCGAAGCCGTGCTTGCGCGGCGCGACGATTCCGGTCGCCTTCTCCAGCGCCTCGAGGAAGGCGGGGCGCGGCTTCTCCCAGATGCCCATCGTCCGGTCGCCCTGCACGTTGCTGTGTCCGCGGACCGGACACACTCCCGTGCCGGGCTTGCCGATGCTGCCGCGGAGCAGCAAGAGGTTGACGATCTCCCGGACGTTGTCGACGGCGTTCGCGTGCTGCGTCAGCCCCATCGCCCAGCAGAAGATGATCCGCTCGCTGTGTGCGAAGAGGCGCGCGGCGGCGCGGATGTCTCGCTCGGAGATGCCGCAGGCGGCGGAGATCTCCGCCCACTGCACGCGCTCCAGATGATCGGTGAAGGCCAAGACGTTCTCGGTCCGCTCGCGCACGAAGATCTCGTCCACGGCTGCGGCTTCGACCAGCGACTTGGCGATTCCTTGCAACAGGGCGACGTCGCCGTTGATCTTCACCTGAAGGAAGACGTCGGTGAGCGGAGTCGCCCGCCGCAGCGGGTGCTGGGGATGCTTGAACGAGAGCAACCCCGCCTCGCGCAGGGGATTGATGGCGACGATCTTCGCCCCCGCCATCTTGGCTTGCTCGAGGGCGGAGAGCATCCGTGGGTGGTTGGTTCCCGGGTTCTGACCGGCGACGACGATCAGCTGCGCCTTGGCGAAGTCGTCGAGGCGTACGGTCCCCTTGCCGATCCCGATGGTCTCACCAAGTCCGCTCCCGCTCGACTCGTGGCAGAGATTCGAGCAGTCGGGCAGGTTGTTCGTGCCGAGCTCGCGGACGAAGAGCTGGTAGAGGAACGCCGCCTCGTTGCTCGTGCGCCCGCTCGTGTAGAAGACCGCCTCGTCCGGGCTGCCGAGCGCGTTGAGCTCCGTGGCGACGAGGGTGAACGCGTCGTCCCAGGCGATCGGCTCATAGTGCGTCGCTCCCGGACGCAGCACCATCGGATGCGTGAGCCGCCCTTGCTTGCCGAGCCAGTGATCGCTCTGTCGGGAAAGCTCCGCCACGCTGTGGCGCGCAAAGAGCTCCGGCGTCGCGCGCGCCGTCGTACCCTCCTCGGCGATCGCCTTGACGCCGTTCTCGCAGAACTCGAAGGTGCTGCGGCGGTCGTCCGGGTCCGGCCAGGCGCAGCCAGGACAGTCGTAGCCCTCGAACTGGTTGAGCTGCCGCAGGAGCTTCGCGCCGCGCAGCGCCCCGGGCTCCCCGGCGGCGTGGCGGATGGAAGCGATCACCGCGGGCAGCCCTCCTGCCCGTTCTTTCGGCGCCTCACGCTGGAGGGGAACGGCCGTTTCTGGCGGCTGCGCGCGCGCATCCCGCGCGTCGGCCGGCGCCGGCGGCGGAGGTGTCTTCAGGCTTTCCGCCACTGCGCGAGCGTACCACGTCAGGCGCTGAGCAGAGCTCCGGTCTCGTGGGACACCGGTTCCGACGGCGCCGCCTCGTCGAGCTCGAACCAGAAGAGGGCCCCGCCGCGGGGGCCGGCGCGCACACCGAGGGATCCGCCGTGCGATTCGACGAGCCGTTTCACGGTCGCCAGACCGAGACCGATCCCGGGAGCACCCGTGTGCGGCCCGCGAATGTAGGGCTCGAAGATCGTCATTCCGAGCGACGCCGGGATCCCCGGGCCGGTGTCCTCGACCTCGAACAAGACCCGGCCGCGCCGCTGGCGGACGCGAAGAGCGACCTCGCGCAACTCCGCGTCGCCCAGGTACTTGAGGCCGTTGCGCAGCAGGTTGCCGAGCACGCTGAGGAGGACGCCGGAGCTGCACGCGACGGCGCACTCGGGAACGTCCTCGAACCGGAGCACGGCGTCGCGTTGCACGGCGAACGGGGAAAGCTCGTCGAAGAGACCGGCGGTCACCGGGCGCACGTCTGCCTTGGCCGCGGCCTCGGGCCGGGCCCCGGCTCGCGCAAACTCGAGCAGTCCGTCGACGATGCGCCGCACACGCGAGAGGCTGGATTGCGCGCGCTCCAGGGCTTCGGCCGAGTGGGCCGGACTCTTCTCGACGATGCCCATCGCCATGCTCACCGCCGAGAGGGGGCTGAGGATGTCGTGGGCGACGCGGCCGGCAAACTGCTCCAGCTCCGCGGCCTTGCGTTCGGTCAGGTTCTGGTGCGCCTGCTGCATCCGATGGATCTGGCGCAGCGCGCGGATGGTGACGAACGCCGCGAACGCGGCGATCGCGGCGCAGAACGCATCGAGCTGCCAGGCCGTCCGGTTGCCGCGTCGCCGCGCGGCCTCGATTCGCTGCGCCGCCTTCTCCGCGGCTTCCACGTCGTACTGGACGAGATCGTTCGCCGCCGCGCCCGCAGCGTCCGCCAGACGAAAGACCTCGTTGCGCGCCGTCTCCTGCGCCACGTCGCGGTGTCCGCCCCGGGCCTGCTCCAGCGCTCTCTCGGCCGCTTCGTCGAACGCGCGCACCGCGCTGTGCAGCTTGCCGAGGAGGAGCGCCTCGGGCGCGTCGGTCGGCAGCGCCACGGCACGCTCCAACAATGCATCGAGGCGGCGGCGCGAGTCGACGATGTCGCTGGCCGGGAAGCCGTTCACGGTGCGAAAGACGCGCGCCTGCATCTCGCGCACCTCCGCGCGCAGATCGCTGATCACCTGGATGCCAGGCGCGGCGTCGCGCGAGATCATGACAGCGTCGGCGTCGATCTCCCGCGCCTGGTGCTGGACCAGGACCGTCGATCCGATGAAGGCCGTCACCACCCCGAGGAAGGCCACCGCCAGAACGCGCGTCGAAGTTCCCATGGTCGTAGTACAACACCGACCCCCACCGACTTCATCCCACCCGCACACAAAGCGAAACTTGGCGGACATGCGACCGCCGTCCCGGCCACCCTGATGATCGTCGACGCGCACGTCCACTTGCATCCACACCGCCTCGCGGAGGCGATCCGGCGCTGGTTCGACACGCACGCCTGGGGGATCGTCTACCGCGAAGACGTGGACGAATCCGTCCAGGTCCTGTGCGACGGCGGAGTCGATCGGATGGTGGCCCTGCCTTACGTGCACAAGCCTGGGCTCGCCCGCGCGCTGAACGAGTTCACGCTGGAAGTGGCGCGCCGGCACCACCCTCGAGTGCTGCCCTGTTGCACCGTCTTTCCCGGCGAGGAGGGCGAAGAGCAATTGCTCGACGAGGCGCTGTCCGGCGCCTTCCGCGGCGCGAAGATCCACTCGCATGTCATGAAGGTGGCGCCCGACGACCCGCGCCTCGACCCGGTGTGGCGCGCTTCGGCGCGGTTTCGCAAGCCGGTGGTCATCCATTGCGGTCCCGAGCCCGCACTGGCTGGCTATGGTGTCGATCCCCGGGCGGTTTCCGGCGCGGACCGGCTGCGCCGCGCTCTGGAGCGGCATCCGGATGCCGTCGTCATCGTCCCGCACCTCGGCTTCGATCACACGGCGCAGTTCGAGGAGATGCTCGCCGATTTCCCGAACCTGTATCTCGATACGACGATGGTCGTCGGCGGATACTTCGAGCGGCAGCCGGACCTCGCCATCCTCCGCCGCCACCCCGACCGCATCCTCTACGGGACCGATTTTCCGAACATCCCCTATTCATGGGACCGCGAGCTGCGGGCGATCCGCGCGCTGCGCCTTCCCGCGGGAGACGAGGAGAAGATCCTCGCCGGCAATGCGCTGCGGCTGTTCGGATCTCAGTAGCGCGGCACAGACGGATCGATCAGCCGCGACCACAGGTCGATTCCGCCGGCCAGCGAGACGGCGCTCTCGTACCCTGCCTGCCGCAGGATGGCCGCGGCGCTCAGCGAACGGACTCCATGGTGGCAGTAGCAGACGATCGGCGCGTCGGCTTGCAGCTCCTCGAGCCGCGACGGCAGCTCGTGGAGGGGGATCACCGCATGGTCAGACAGCCGCGCGAGCTGATGCTCCCAGTCGTGGCGAACGTCGAGGAGAAAAAGAGGGTCGCCCCGGCGGATCCTGTCCGCCAGCTCCTGGGGGGTGATCTCCATCGCGTCAGGCGAGGTCATATGTCAGTTTCCCGCGCTCGATGCGCGCGCAGATGGTCAGTTGGTGCGGACGAAGGCGATCGCCGACCAGCTCGTCGACGCGCCGCGTCTGCTGCACGACGAGGTAATCGGCGATCAGGCTCCGGTGGCAGCGCCAGGGAACGGCCTCGGCGCACATCACCGCGGTGCGCGACCGCCGCGCCAGGCCGAGCAGCTTCCGGATGCCGGCGCGGAACTCCGCCGTACGCATGTGGTCTGCATAATTGCGGAAGCCACGGTTGCGCCAGCAAGGTCGCGGCGACGGGTCCGGGCCCTTGCCGCGGCGGCCCGCCAGCTCCGGAACGGCGACATACCTGATTCCCGCGCGTCCGAGGGCGGCGCCGAGACGTCGTTCGCCAAACTGTGGCATCGCCCGCGATCCGCGCAGCTTCCTGACGTCCGCGACGATGCCGACGCGCTGCTCGTGAAGGAGCGCGAGGAACTCGTGCAGCGATCGGTTCGAATGGCCGACGGTGATGATCCGCGCGGCCCTCGTCAGTGCCCCCGCAGTCGCTTCTGCATCGTGCGGCGCACCGTCTCGTACCCCAGGTCCTTGAAGAGGTCGCGCGCCCGCCGGTTGTTGCCGGCAACCTCCAGCGCAATCACCTCGATGCCCCGCTCCTTCGCCTCCTGCTCGGCCTTCTGCATGAGTAGCCTTCCGTAGTTCTGGCCGCGGCCCTCGCGCACCACGCCGAGCGTCGTTACTTGTAGTGTTGGCGTCCCGTGGCGGGCGTCGTCGCGCTCGGTCAGCCAGAGGTGCCCGAGGTAGCGGCCGTCGTCTCCTTCGAGTACCCAGAGCTGTGCGCCGGGACGGCGAAAGCCGTTCCTGCTGAAGCCCATCTTCACGTCGAGGAGCGCGGGGAACCGCTCCCGGAAGATCGCGCGCTCCTCTTCCGTCGAGTCGCCGAGGGAGTCGAGCTGCGTCTCCAGCTCCAGCGCCGTGAACTGGGCCCAATCCCTGGGAGCGTACGGACGGAGGCGTGGCATGGCCGGGCGTGTTAGCGAAATGTGGGCCGCCATTCAAGGTGGGCCTTGCATCCGCCTTCAGTTTCCGCTTGAAGGAGCCTTCGGCTCGGAGGAGCGCGTGGCACGCAAGAAGGGCAGAGGGCCAGGACCGGGACCAGGCGGGCCACCGCAGAAGCCCGCAGGCATTGCCGGAAGCGGCGGCGGAGGCGGCTGGGCGCCGCTGCGCGACGCCATCCGGAGAGACGTCGAGCAGGCCGTTGCCGCGCTCGCCTTCGCCGAGCGGCTGCACCAGAAGATGGATACGCAGCGGCGCGCGTTCCTCGATTTTCCCCGCATCATGGAGCAGCTCCGGTCGGGCGCGATGGAGCGGCTGACCGCTTCGCTCTCGCGGCTGTACGAGGGAGGGCAGGGTTTCGACCTGCAGCGCTTCCTTCGCGATCTCCCTTTGGCGCTGGGCCAGCTGGCTGCGGCTGATAAAAGCAAATCGCAACCAGCAGCACCGGCGCCTGCGGAGAATGCACCGGCGCCTGCGGAGGCAGGCGCCGGAACGTTACTCGGGGCCGACTCGCAGGCGGAGGCGCCGCCGCCCGTTCCCGTCCCCGATGTTCAGCAAGCCGAAGGTCCCGGACCCCTGAGCCCCCGCCTGGAGCTCCGCGCCAAGCTCCTCGCCGCCGCCCCAAATCTGGCCAAGGCGGCCCAAAGCTACCGCCGCAACGTCGCCACCCTCCGGCGCGCCGCCCTACCGCGCCGCTCTCCAGGCCCGTGGCGCGCCGACCGCGAAGTGCTCGAAGAGGCCTCTCGCGCCGTCGAATTCGTGCAGAAGCTCCACGACGCCTACGCCGAAGCCTGGGCCGACCAGCCGCTGCCGAAGGACCTCGGCGATCAAACGGCGGCGGAGCTGGATCGCTTCCTCGCCTGGACCCAGCTCGACCGCTATGTCGAGCTGGCGGTGCTCGCGTCCACGAACACGCTGCGTCCGGGGAAGCCCGGCCAGCACGTGATCAGCGCACCCAAGGAAGCGGCATCTCATCCCCCGCCGGTCAGCGAGGCCTCGCCGGGAGCCATCGTGGCGGATTCCGATCCCGGACCCGCGGGAGAACCGGAAGAAGAGCGGTCCGCGCCGCCACCGCCCATCGCGGAACCCGAGCCAGGCCGCGCCTGATGCGCGCGCTCGCCGCCGCAATGGCGGTGGCGATGGCCGCCTCACCCGCGCTGGCCGACGAGAATCCCCTCTTCTTCCAGGCGACGGTGGCCACGCAGGCGCACCCGTCGTTCCATGCGCCGTACAGTGGGATGAACAGCCTTCATCCCGAGGCAGAATCCGCGCTGTCGGTCGTCATGGATTTGGGCGCCAGAATCCATCCCTGGATCGGAGCGGAGATCGTCGTGCAGCCCGAGCTCGCTGGCGGCCGCGGACTCAGCTCGACGCTGGGCGTTGCGGCGTATCCGAGCGGCGAGGTCTACCGCATCGGGAACCCGGAGCCCGCCCTGACCCTCGCAAAGCTGTCGCTGCGACAAAAGGCGGGCCCTGTGACTGTGACGCTCGGCAAGCTCAGCACGCCGGATCTCTTCGACAACAACCCGGTATCGAACGATCCCCACATGCGCTTCATGAGCTGGGGACTCTGGGCCTCCGCTGCTTACGACTACCCGGCCGACGTGCGCGGAGCCACCTGGGGAATCGCGCTGGACTACACCCATCTGTGGTGGTCGGCGAGAGCCGGGATGTTCCTCGAGCCCCAGGTCGCCAACGGAGCGACGCTCGAGCGCGACTTTACCAAGGCGCGGGGCCTGGTGGGGCAACTGGAAGCGCGCTCGGAGCGCGGCGCAGTGCGCGTTCTCGGTTTCATGAATACGGCGCACATGGGAAGCTACGCGCAGGCGACGGCGCGGCACGTCGACGTCTCCGAAACCCGCGCCGACGGGCGAACCAAAGCGGGCATGGCCGCGAGCGCCAACTACGACTTCGGAGGCGGCCGCGGTGCCTTCGCGCGGGCGAGCTTCAACGACGGCCAGAACGAGACCTGGGCGTTCACCGAGATCGATCGGTCGTTCGCCATCGGCGCCGTCCACGCGGGCGGCCCGTGGAGAAGGGAGCGGGACGAGGCGGGCGCGGCGCTGGTCTTCTCCGCGCTCTCGGCGGCGCATCGCGCATACCTCGCTTCCGGCGGTTACGGGTTTCTCATCGGCGACGGCGCCCTTCGTTACGGGACGGAAGTCCTGGCCGAGGTCTTCCATCGGGTGGCCCTCAGCGAGCAGGTCTCCCTCGGCGCCAACTACCAGCCGCTCTTCAATCCGGCGTTCAACCGCGACCGCGGTCCAGTGCACATCTTCACAGCCCGGGCGCACGTGGCGTTCTGATGCCCGTTGCGCTAAACGAAGCGCGCGCGAAGGAGACCGCTCGTGAGCACCAGCCTCCGGCCCGTCCGCTCGCCCCCCGCGGCGGAGCTCTCGCCAGAGCTCCTGCTCCAGATGCATTCGCTGATGGTGAAGGCCCGCGTCCTCGAGGAACGCCTGATCCAGATGTACAAGCAAGGCGACGGCTACTTCTGGATCGGCGGACCCGGCGAAGAGGCGTTCAACGTGCCGCTCGGGCTCCTGATCCACAAAGGGCAGGGCCCGCAGTACGACTACTGCCACTTCCATTACCGGAACTCCGCCACGCTGCTGGCGATGGGCGCCGATCCACTCGATGCGATGCGCCAGATGAAGAACACCTCCACCGATCCGTATTCGGGCGGGCGGAACTTCGTCGGCCACTACTCGATCCGGGAATGGAACGTGGTCCCTGTCTCCAGCCCCATCGAAGTCCAGTACTCGATGGCGCCGGGCACGGCCATCGCCAACAAGCGCGCCGGCGGGCGCGGCATCACCATCGTGACCGGCGGGGACGCCGGCACCGCCGAGGGCGATTTCTCCACCTGCCTGATCTGGTCGTCGCGGCCCGCCAGTCCACTGCCGGTGCTGATCGTCGTCACCAACAACAAGTGGGGGATCTCGACGCAGTACCAGGGCCAGCACGGCGAGAAGCGGATCAGCGATCGCGGCAAGGCCTTCGGCATCGAGAGCAAGACCATCGACGGCAACGATCCCGAAGTGAGCTACCGCGAGCTCTCCGCCGCGATGGAGTACGTGCGGGCGGAGCGCAAGCCCTTCCTCCTGGAGGCGGTGCTGAGTCGGCTCTACGGCCACAGCTCGGCGTCGGGTGCCAATCGCGTGAACGACGAGGCCGACTGCATCACCGGATTCGAGCGCCGGCTGGAGGAGCGGGGCCTGCTCAAGCGCCAGCAGATCGACGAGCTGCGCGCTCAGTTCAGTGCCGAGCTGCTCGCGGCGCACAAGCGCGTCAAGGAGGAGCCGCAGCCGGATCCGAAGAGCATCTACGAGCACGTCTTCGCCGAGCGCGACCTGGTGGGGGGCGGGGAATGAGCAACATGGTGCAGGCGATCCGGATGGCCCTGCACGTCGGCGAGGAGCGCCATCGCGTCACCGACATCTTCGGCGAGGACGTCGGCCCTCCGCTCGGCGGCGCCTTCACTGCGACGCAGGGCTTGAAGACGGCGTGGAACACGCCGCTCGATGAGCGTGGGGTGGTAGGCACCAGCATCGGCCTCGGGCTCGCCGGCTGCCGCAACGTCGCGGAGATCCAGTTCTGCGACTACGCGTTCAATACCATCGATCTGCTCAAGCTTGCGGGCATGCAGTACTGGGCCTCGAACGGAACCTGGAACTGCCCGATCACCATCATGACGCCCGTCGGGTCGGGCATCCGCGGCAGCATCTACCACTCGCATTCCTTCGACACGACGGCGACGCACATTCCTGGCTTCAAAATCGCGATCCCTTCGACTCCGCTCGACGCGTACGGGCTGCTGCTGTCGTGCATCGTGGACCCGAATCCCTGTTTCTTCCTCGTGCCCAAGGCGCTGATGCGGGTGCGCTCGCTGCCGGGGGAGGAGATCCCGGGCGAGCCCGGCGACGACCGCGCGCTCTCGAAATTGATCGATGCTCCGCTGGGCGATCGGACGTCGTGGAAGCCGCAGTGGCCCGATACCCCGGATCACTTCGTGCCCTTCGGCGAGGGGCGCACCGTCCGGGCTGGCCGCGATCTCACCGTGGTCAGCTATGGGCGCACGCTGCCCTTGTGCGTGAAGGCGGCCGAAGCACTCGCCCCCGAGGGCATCGAGGCGGAAGTCATCGATCTCCGGTCGCTGCACCCGTACGACTGGACCCGCATCGCCGAGTCCGTGCGCCGCACCGGACGCCTCCTGTGCGTGAACGAGGACACCGAGATCACCAACTTCGGCGAGCACCTGATCCGGCGCACCGTCGAGGAGCTCTTCTACGAGCTGATCGCTCCGCCGCGCCTGCTGGCCGGAGCGCACGTTCCGGGCATCGGGCTGGCCGACAATCTGGAAATGGCGTCGGTTCCGCAGCTTCCGTCGATCAGCGAAGCCATCCGCTCACTGGCGAGGATCGAACCATGACCGTCCTCGCCTACCTCTTCCGATCCGGTATGGCGCAGGCCCGCATCCCCAGGGCCGCCGAGATGCGGTGGCGGTTTCGCGCGAATCTGTCGTAGCACCAGCCGGCGAGGTTGCGGATGCCCGGCGCGCGCAATAGCGCCGCGATCGGCGCCCACGCCGGGAGCTCGCGAAGCACGCGCGCGACCCCTTCGGCGCGCACCAGCTTCCGCGCGCCGTCCAGGACGATCATCGTATGCTCGGTCTCTTCGCGCGAGACCCCGGACGGCAGCTGGGCGAGGTCGTTGCCGACGAACTGGAACACGCCCTTGCGGTCGCGCTTCCGCAGCCACGCGACCGACGCCTGGCAAACCCCGCAGTCTGCGTCGTACACGACGATCATTTCGATTCCCTGCCTGCGCCCGGCAGCTCCGGAAACAGGACCCTTTCGATCGGCACGATCCGGCGCCCCCGCTCCTCTTCGTTCCGTTCGCTGGCGAGCGACACGGAACTGACGATGCCGCCCACATAGAATAACGATGCCACGAGGCCCGCGGCGATCGCTGGCCACACTAGTCCGGCGCGCGCAAGCTCGACGGTAGAGCCAATGGAGACGGCGTTGAGGGTGAACGCGACTGCTGAATCCGACCAAAGCCCCAAGCTTGCATGACCTGCGCCGGGAAGCGCGGCGCTCAAGACACCGACGAACGCCGGCGATATCGAGGGTCGCTCGCGCAGGTCTCGAGCCTGCGCCAGCAGCGAGGGCGGGATCGGACCGTCCCGCTCTTTCACGAGATTGAGATAGAGAGCCGCTCGCCCGCGAAGATCTTCGTCATGGGCGCTTTCGATCCAGCGCCGGAAGGCCGTTTCATCGCCTCCTTTCAATCGCAGCCACGCCGCCGTGAACGTCAACAACTCTCGATCGCGTAGATCAGGCGCGGCGGACAGTTCATGGAACGCAGCGTCGGAATCGCCCAGCATCCAAAGACTGTAGGCGTCACGGATCGCGTACCAGATTCGGGCCCCCGGCGTCGATGCGAGGGATTGACCGACGATGCAGTGGACGTGCGCATCGAAGAACCTTTGGCGTGCGATCAGGCTCTCGATCCGATCGCGGGCGGCGCCGTCGGTGGCCTCGACGACGAGCGACGCCGCGAACAATGCCGCGATCACCTCGTGCATCGCAGCTCGCTGTCAAACCAGCGGAGCCGACCGCGGTAGATGGCATGAGACGGCTGCGATCGAGAGATATCCGGCTCCTCGAGCAGGCGTGCGAACGCGGCGTACGTCGACGGGACCACGCCGCACGCGCGCATTCCTCGCACCAGGAATTCGCTGTCCGAAGGTAGCCATGGACAATTGCTGCCGAGGATCGGCCGCAGCAAAGCCCGATACGCTGCGACGGCGCTGCCGGCCGGCGCCGCTGTCTCCAGCGTTCCATGACCGCGCGCCAATTCGTCGATGACGCTTGCGGCCCTCGGCGCACGCGGACCGGCGCAAGCCGCCGCTACGATGCACAAAGTCAAACGACCGATCACTGTCCCGCATCCGCCGCACGACTGGGCGCGGGCGGCGGGGCTTCGGTGCTCTGCCGCTGAACCGGCGTAGACTGCTGCTGGGCCAGAACCAGTTCGTAACGATGCTCGGGCTTGTAGTTCATGATCCAGAGAAAGGGAACCAGCACGAGGGCGCCTCCGATGCACGCTCCGACGGAGAATTCCTCGTTGCGCTGAAGCGCCGCATTGGTTTCCTGATAGCCGTCCTTTACCAGCCTCAAGTGCGTGGTTGAGCCGACGATCTTCTGGTCGGAATAGGAGTAGGGAGTCTGTCCCTTGAACTCGCCGTCCGCGTAGACCTTGGCCCCCTCCGGGACGGTGTGGATCACCGTCATGCTGGCGCAGCCGTGGAGCAGCGACCCAGCCGCCATCGCGCAGGTAACGTGCATACGAATGGAATGCATTTCCCCCTCCAGAGTACGAGCCCAACGTTTTAGTCAAACGGGTAGGGAGATGTAAACACCCCAATCCCACCGCGCGCGCGGCCCGCGGTGCAGCAGCTCGCCGGCCTCGCGGAGCTGGCTTTGGTCGTGCTTCGGCGCGACGGACCCGTTCCGCCCGAGGGAAGGGATACGCCGCGCTCCGCGACCGTACCCCGGGGTGCGTGTTAGAGATCCGACATGGTGCCGGAGAAGTATCGCCTCGCCGCAGTGGGGCGCTTCCTGCTCGAACAATTCGAGCTGCGCCGTCCTGGCATTCGGGAGTGGTCGCCGCAGATCGAGGCCTCGCTGCGGCAGGACGCCGAGAGCGAGCTGCAGCTGATGGAGAAGCAGGTCCGCGAGATCGGCATCGACGACGCGACCTACTGGCAGCGCGTCCGCCGTGCGCTCGACGAGATCCTTCTTCCTCGCTACGCGGCACTGGCCACCGGCGAGATCGAGCTGGCGAAGCGCGACTACGGCATCTGGCGCGGAGGCGACCTGGTCGCGCGCGCCACCTTCGCTCTCGCCGGATTCATCCTCGGCATCATCTGCGTCGAGGTGCCGTACATTCCCATCCAGGCCAAGTGGTTCCCCGCGCTGCTGTTGGTGCTCGGGCCCTTGTTTCCCGACGCCGTGATGTGGCTCCACCGCCGGCGGTGGCGGAGAAGGCTCGAGGCGCTGGTCGGCGATCTCCACCGCGCCAGCGAGACGCTGGAGACCTACCGCCCGATGTCCGAGCTGACGCGCGCGCTGGGAATACCTTCCGAGCTCGCGGAGGCGCCGCCCGTCGCGGCGCGAGAGAGGGGCTGACGTGGACTTCAACCTGAACGTCCCGCGCGTGACCGTCCCCGGCGGCGCGAGGATGCGCGTTCTCTGGATCGCCGGGGCGGCGGTGCTCGCCCTGCTGGTCGGCTACAACTCCTGCACCACCTACGTGAAGCCGGGCGAGGCGGGCGTCAAGCAGATCAAGTTCGGTCTCGGGAAGGGCATCGACCCGACGGTCTACGGCACCGGGCTCCACTACGTGGGAGTGGGCGAGACCATGCACCGCTTCCCGCTGCGGCTGCAGGTACTCGAGCTGAGCAACTCGCGCGGCGAGGCCGGCGACCTGGAAGGGCACCGGGTGGCGCCGGGGGTGAACATCCAGACGAGCGAAGGCTACACCGTGCAGGCCGACCTCACCGTCCTGTACCGGATCGCGGATCCCCTCAAGGTGATGCAGACCATCGGACCGGGTCGGCTCTTCGAGGACAGCGCCGTGATCCCGCGCGCCCAGCAGGACCTGCGCCGCGCCCTGGGTGAGCTGGACGCGGAAGACTTCTATCGCGGCGACAAGCGCGTGGAGAAGGCGCGGGCCGCGCAGCACGCGCTGGAGGTGGAGCTGAAGGACAAGGGGATCGAGGTGCTGCAGGTCCTCATCCGCCGGTACACCTACGACCAGCGCTACCAGCAGGCCATCGAGCAGCGAAAGATCCAGGATCAAACCGTCTACAAGAACGAGGCGGAGGCAAAGTCCGCCGCTGCCGCGGCTGCCAAGAACAAGATCATCGCCGAGGGCGCCGCCTCTGTGCAGGTCGAATTGGCGCGCGGCGAGGCCGAAGTGAAGAAGCTCGAGGCCGATGCGGACCTCTACCGGCGGAAGAAGGCCGCCGACGGCGACCTGCTGGTGAAGCTGGCGGAGGCGCAAGGGACCGAGCTGGAGAACCAGGCGCTGCGCGGCGTGGGAAGCGAGAACATGGTCGGCCTGCGGATGGCGGAGGCGCTGAAGGGGACGCGGCTGATCGTCCTGCCCTCCGACGGCGAAGGCGGCATGAACCCCCTCGATCTGAAGACGCTGATGCGGCGCTTCGACGTGAAGGAGTGACCATGCTGACGCGCAAGACCACTCCGCTACTGCTCCTTGCCGCCGGCTGCACCTTCCACAGCACCGACTCGACCGAAGTGGGCGTGCTCACCCGCAAGATCGGAATCGTCGGCAAGGGCGGCGTGCAGCAGGAGACGTACCTGCCCGGCGCCACCTACACCTTCCCGGCCTTCATCACCGACTGGAACGTCTACAACGTCGCGCTGCAGAACCTGGCGATGGTTCGCACGTTGCAAAAGGGTGACCGCGGCTCGCGGGACGACGTGGAGTTCAAGACCCACGACGGCAACGACATCGCGGTGGACGTGACCGTCGCATGGCGCATCGATCCGGCGAAGTCGCCGTGGATTCTCGAGCACGTCGGCGGCTCGACCGAGGAAGTGAAGGAAAACCTGGTGCGGCCCGCCTGCCGCAGCATCGTGCGCGACGTGCTCAACGCGATGACCAGCGAGGAGTTCTACGTTTCCGAGAAACGGTTCGTGAAGGCGGAGGAAGCGCGGGAGAAGCTGGCGGCGGTGCTCGGTCCGGAAGGAGTGATCGTGGAGCGGGTCATCCTCGGCGAGCACCATTTCCATCCCGACTACGAGAAGGTGATCCACGACAAGAAGCTCGCGGAGCAGACCGCGGAGCGGATGGTGAGCGAAGGTCACGCCGCCCTGCAGGAGGCGCTGCGAAATCTGGAGACGGCGAAGGGGCAGGTGTCGCAGAAGATCGCCACCGCCCGCGGCGCCCTCGATCAGGTGAAGCTGCACGCCGACGCCGACTACTTCCGCGCGCAACGCGAAGCGGAAGCGATCCTCGCGGAGAAGAAGGCGCGGGCGAAGGGCGTGGAGAAGACGAACCAGGCGATGAGCGGCGCCGGCGGCCGCACGCTGGTCAAGCTGAGCGTCGCCGACGCGCTGCTGGGCAAGCAGATCTTCTTCCTTCCCTCAGGGGGAAAGGCGGGAGGGCTGCAGACGATGAACCTGAACGATCTTCTCGCCCGCTTCGCGTTCGCGGAGACCTCGTCCAAACCCGCCGCGGTGAAGGTGCAAGACGACGCGAAGTGACGTTCCTCAAGCTCACGCTGGAGTACGACGGCACCGACTTCGTGGGCTGGCAGCTGCAGCCCAACGGCCGCAGCGTGCAGGAGGAGCTGGAGAAGGGGCTCGCGCGGCTCTGCGGCGAGCCCGTGCGCGTCACGGGCGCAGGCAGGACCGACGCCGGGGTGCATGCGCGCGGACAGGTGGCGTCGTTGCGTGTCCCGCGCGAGCTGCCTCTGAAGGCGTGGACGGCCGGGCTCAATGCGCTGCTTCCCGACGACATGGCCTGCGTGCGGGCCGAGTCCGCTCCCGAAGGCTTCGACGCGCGCCGCTGGGCGCGGGGCAAGCGCTACGCGTACGCAATCCTGGTGACCGCGGTGCGGTCGCCGCTCGAGCGGGGCCGCGCATGGGAGATCCGCCGGCCGCTCGACGTCGAAGCGATGCGCCGTGCCGCTCCGTCGCTGCTCGGCGTGCACGACTTCTCCGCTCTCCGGGCCGCGGACTGCCCGGCGCACACGACCGTGAGGGAAATTCGCAAGCTGGAGATCCGGCAGAGCGGGCGGCGCCTGGAGCTGGTCGTGGAAGCGACGGCGTTCCTCAAGCACATGGTGCGCAACATCGTGGGAACGCTCGTGGAGGTCGGACACGGGCGCCGCGAGGCGGGGTCGCTGACGGCGCTGCTCGAGGGTCGCGACCGGACGCTGGCGGGCCCGACAGCGCCGCCCCATGGGCTCGTGCTCGACGAGGTCTTCTACCTGCCTGGAAACTCCGACCCTAAGCAGGATCTCGAGGACTAGGCGGGCGGATCGGCTCGGGGCCGCGATCGCGCCCGATGCGAAATCTCCGCGCGCCGAGCTCGAGCAGGAAACCGTGGCGGTCTTCGCGCAGGTAATCCGCGAGCGAGAGCTGCGCGTCGCGCGTCAGCCGCGCACGCTCGCCGCCGACGCGCACGTAGAGCACGTCCTCGACGCCGGCGGCGAAGGTCGACAGATCGATCTGGACCCACTGGCCCGAGGCGAGCTGCCCGCGCAACGTCGCCCCTGAGGGTTCGATGCGCCGAATCCAGAGCGCCGCGTCCTCTACATCGAGGTAGGCCCAGTCCTTGCCGATGCGCGTCGCCCAGCGGCCGTCCGCTGCGCGGTGGATGCCCTGATGCAGCACGGCATAGGTGCGCGCGTGCTCGACGAGGCCGTCCCGATGCCAGAAGCGGCCCTCCTTGTCGAGGCGAAGGCCGCTCTGCTCGCGCAGCTGCCGCAGCGTGTCCGGATCCACCATCGGAGGATTCTAGCCATGCTGCGGCGAGACCTGCGAGAGCGCCCTCAGTTCCCCTGGTCGTGCGGCACGGTGACGGCGACGGTGCCCGTCGAGCTGTTGTTCGAAGCGTCGGTGCAGGTCACGGCCACGTTGTACACGCGGTCGCCCTTGCCGGAGCGCTCTGCGCGCAGGCTGGCCGTCATCCTGCCGGTGATCTGGGAATCGGCCGCGCTGCCTTCGTTGCTGCTGACGGAGACGATGCGGCATGAGCTGGCCACATTCGCGTCGCACGCGTCCGCGACGGACACCCCGAGGGAAACCGCGACCATCTTGTGATTCGGCGGCCAGAGGACGTTGGGGGATGCGGTCATCTTCGAGATGCCCGGAGGGGTCCTGTCGACGACCGTGACCGTTGCCGCGCAAGATGCGGCTGAGTCGAATTCGTCGGTAGCCTTCAGACTGACCGCGGTAGCGCCGAGCGGATAGGGACCTGCCGGCGTCTGCGTGACTACGAAGGGATCCTTGTCCGGGTCGAATGATCCATTGTCCACGGACGCCGTTGCGGAGCACGTGGACTGCGGTGTGGCAACCGTGACGTTCTGGCAATTGGCGATGGGTGGGTTGTTCACGGGGACGCCCCTTGCGAGGCCGTTCGAGATCAGTCGATTGAACTCGCTGTTGACGTCTTCCGGGAGCATCAATCGATCGGCGACCATCCGATCGAGTGCGGCAGAGATCTTGTGATAGTAGTTGCCATAGGACGGGTACCTCTCCCCCCCAACGGCCTGACGTGGGTCGTTGGTTGCCCGGTCCGCGGCGGTCGCCGCAAACGGAATCATCTGCCCGGAACCCTCGCAGCCGTCGTTCGCCTGCGCACCGGCGCGCAGCGCCCAGCCGGTATACGTGGCGAGAGGCACCGTGACGTCCACCAGGCGCACGCCGGCGATGTCGTTACCGTCGCCATCCGTTTTAGGAATGAAGCTTGGATAGATGGGGCCGTTGGCCGGGTTGTCCTGGTAAGTGGACTGAGCCGGAGTCCGAACATCGATCACGGGCGGGTTGATCGTGGCGATGCCCGTTTGGTAGAAATTCGGCCCATAGTCAAACAGGTAGCGCGTCGTCTTCAGGCCGGTATAAGTGACGAGCCCATTCGGAGTGTGATTGAGCTGCGTGAACGGGTCCGGAATATCCGGGAAGCCCATGCCCGATTGCGGCAGCGGCGGCACCAGGGTGCCATTGTCCAACCTGGGGACGCGACTCGGCGGCGGCAGGATTCCGTTGGTCCAGTCGTCAAGCGCGATGAACAATGCCCGCTGCACCGGCGCCGAGTTGAGCGGGTTTTGGGACTGCTGGCAGGCTCCTCGGCTTGCGCCGTTGCCCGTGCCATGCTGGTGGCTGGAGATGAAGTAGTTCCTCGTGAACGGCGAATCGGGCAGATCGACCGTGCCGGTCGGGTCGGTATGGAGCAGCGACGCCGCTTTCACCCAGTATTCATTCGCGGAGTAGATCTCGGCGCCGAAGGGGCAGGTGCCGCTCGCTTCGCACTTCGCATATCGGCTGTCGGTCTTGCCGCTGATGGGGTCGTGGGTCATCACGTTCGCGAACGGGAACACGCCCTCGACGAAAAGATGATCCTGGCGGTTGCGCTCGGTGCGGCCCGGCTGGGAGAACCGGTAGTTCATGTTGATGCCGTCTCCCGCGGCGATCCACTGCATCATGCCGTCGAACACCTTTTTGCCGTTCTCGGCCTGGTTGAACCCGAGGTGCCTGAAGTCGTTGAGCAGGCGGCCGGGTTGCGAGACGATCTCGGTGTAGATGCGGGTGATGTCGCCGGCCAACGGATTGGCGGTGCCGGAATCATCCGACAGCTCGTAGCGGAGCCAGGCATTCCAATCGCGGATGGCGGCAAAGCCGAGCCCGTTCACCGTCGGGTCTTTGGCCGTGTACGAAAATTCGTAGATGTCGTTTGCGAGGAAGCTCGATCCGACGAGGCTGATGGCGGTTCCGGCCGCATTGTAGGTCCAGCCAGAACTCGGAACCACGGCTGGCGCGTCGCCGAGGTGAACGTGATGGGTCAGGGTCGCCTGGCTCTTGTCGAGGGTCGCTGCCGGATAATTCAGCTGATACGAGGCTCCCGGGCTGACGATGTACTCGAACGCCGGTCCGGTGATGGTAGAGCCATCCGGGTACTTCGCGATCGGCAGCGTGATCGTCGTGTTGAAGTTTGCCGTGCTGGTGCCGGCCGCAAAATCCCACCCGCTCCAGACCATCGTATATCCGCGCGGCATCAGGAATGAATTCGCCAGGACCGTCGAGTCGGTGATCGTCGAACCGGGATCGTTTGTCACGCCCCCGCTGACGCGGCCCAACCCAGTCCACGTCTTGCCACCACGATTGGGTGGCTCATACATCACCTTGTGGGCGCCTTTGGTCAGATCGATGGGCTTGAGGATGTAGAAGTCGAACGAGTACTCCACGTAGCCCTTCATATTTCGCGGCGCGAGGCCGATGTCGACGATGACGGAGTTCAGCGGCCCGGTCGGGTCGACTTCGCCAAACGCCTTACCGACGATCTTCTCGTACTGGCCGACTCCCGGCCACGAGTAGCGGCCGAAGGTCGGCGATTCCACCGCGGTGATCTGGATTCTGGTGATGCGAGCCTGTGCCGGCGCTGCGGGAATGAAGCAAATCGCGAACGCGAGCATCGCGCCGCAACCGAAGATCGGTCCCGTACGTGTCATGAGTTCCCTCCCCCGATGTCCCCGGATCGCGCGACCGGTACGCCCGCGCGCGGCGAGCGGTCAAGTGGCCCCGCGTCAGGCGAGAAACAAAGCGAAATGGAAGATCCGGCATCCGTCGTACATGTAATTTTACGTCTGTGCGGCGGATGGCGTGCTGCGCCTCGACCGAGTGCGTACCTTGCGGCCGGAGGCGATGCACCATGCCAGAGAAGGAAACCATCGAGCGCGCGCACAAGGACGCAGCGCAGGGCAAGTCGACGTCGACACAGGCCGGCGAGTTCGTCCGCGAGGAGATGCATCACGTCCGTGAAGGCAAGCACGGCGCGCGATCGCCCAAACAGGCGATCGCCATCGGCCTGTCGAAGGCGCGGCGAGCGGGCGTGAAGCTCCAGGCGCCGAGAGCGGGGAAGGCATCGCCGCAAACCCGACGCAAGGCCGCGCGCGACGTCGCCAAGGGGAGGCGGCGGAGGCGGCCGTCCGCAAGGCGGTCTCGGGCGGTGCGACGCGCGCTGAAGCGGGAGCCGCGTTCCTCGGCATCGCGGTCGGCACTCGCGAGGCAGGCGCACGGCGCGGCGATGCGGCGCGGCCCGAAGTCGCGGCGGGCGGCGGCGAAGAAGGCGGTGCGGACCAAGGGCCCGGCCGGGCGCCGCGCGGCGGCGCGCAAGGCGGCGCGGACGCGCGCGCGGTCGCGCTAAGCCTCGAGGCGCGGATCCGTCGGCTGCCCGGCGGTAAACGGCGGCAACGGTGGGCAGCCGTGGGGCGGCATCGCACGCGCTCGCAGAGAATCGTCAGCCGCCTTCCGGGTACCATTCGGAGGATGAACACACCATCCTCCGTCGTTGGGTGTTCCAGCTGCGGTGCTTTGCATACGCCGACTCCGGGCGACCGGGGTCTCTGCGCGGCGTGCCGGCGCCTTCTCGTCTCCGACGTGCCTTGGCGCGGTGACACAGCGGGCGCCGGAACCGCCCCCAAAAAGCCGCAGAAGGAAAACGCGTCGCGCCCGCGCCCGATCAGGAACGGGGCCTCGCGACGCATCGTGATCGGCGCGGTCGTCGCCTTGATTGTCGCCGGCCTCGGTGCGGGCGTCGCGACGCGGCGGCAGCCGCTTTTGGATTCCTGGACGAAGATCGAGCGGCACATGAAGAGCGGCGTCTGGAGCACGATCCGACGCCGCACTTCGGCCGTCTGGGCCACGATGCGACGCCAGAGCTCCGACGCGTGGATCGCAGTTCGGCGCCGCCTGCCGTTCGACGCGTCAGAGGGCAAGGGCAGCGACTCGATCGCGCCCGCGGGCCCTTCGCGCGCAGGCGCTGGGGATACGACCGTCGCGCGAGGGACGCACCGGCGCAAGACGGCGTCGACGAGGCGCAGCCGCGACGACTGAGCGCCTTGCTGTTCTATACTCCGCGGCCGCCAGGAGGCGCTGCGGGATGCTGATCATCGAAGGCGAGCTGGACGGGCCGCGCTCGATCGATCCGACGGACCTGCGAATGCTGCCGGTGCAGATCGACGACGTCTCGAAGGTCGTACCGGGACGCGACGGCTCCGCGGTCTGGCTGCGCGACGTCCTCGCGCAGTCCGGGCTCAGGCCTTCGGGGCGATTCGCGACCCTGGCCTCCGGCGACGGCAAGTTCGCCATCTCGGTCCCGCTACAGCCTCTGCTCGAGCGGGCGATGCTCGTCTACCGCAAGGGCGATGCGCCGCTGCCCCTTTCCAAAGGCGGACCGGTCCGGCTGCTCCTTACGGGCAAGGTGGAATGCGAGGCGCCCGACATCGACGCCTGCGCGATGGTCAAAGGCCTGGCCCGCATCCGGGTCACCGTGGAGCGGGAACCCGACGTGGGCCACGTGCACCACTGAGCCCGCCTCGTCAGGGCGTCAGCACCGCGCGGAAGCGGACGCGGTTTTCCATCATCTTCCCGAACGCCTGCTCCGCCTGCTCCAGCTTGAAGACCTCGATGCGGGGACGGACTCCGGTGAGCACGCTGAATGCCATCGTTTCCTCGGAGTCGATCGAGCTGCCGCTTGGCCATCCCGCGATGCTCTTGCCGCTGAGCAGCGTGAGGGCCGAGAGCTTCAGCGGCTCGAACGGTGCGGCAACGATGAGCAGTTTCCCGCGGGGCTTGAGGCCTTCGACGGTGCCGGCGATGGCCTCGCTGTTCGGCGCGGTCGCCAGCACGAGGTCCGCTCCTCCAAGCTCTTGCAGTCCTGCGGCGGCGGCACCGTCGGCGGTGTCGACGTACTCGTGCGCGCCGAGCTGCTGCGCGAGCTCCCTCTTGTCGGCGCCACGCGAGACCGCGACAGTCCGGAAACCCATTTGCGCGGCGAACTGGATGGCGAGGTGTCCGAGGCCGCCGATGCCCTGGACGGCCACGGTGTCCCCCGGACGCGCGCCGCTGTTGCGGAGCGCGTTGTAGGTGGTGATGCCAGCGCAGAGCAGGGGAGCGGCGTCCTTGGCGTCGAGCTTCTCGGGGATCCGCGCGGCGGCTTCGTGCGAGACGACGACGTACTCTGCGTAACCGCCATCGAAACTGATGCCCGTTACCTGCGCCCGCTCGCAGTTGAGGAAGAGTCCCTTGCGGCAGGCATTGCAGACGAAGCAGTGGCCGCCGTGCCAGCCGACACCTGCCCGGTCGCCCCTCTTCCACTGCGTCACGTTGGCGCCGACCTTGTCGACGCGTCCGGCGATCTCGTGGCCGGGAACGCGCGGCAACTTGAGACCCGGATAGGCCCCCATCTTGACCAGCGCGTCGCTGTGACAGATGCCGCACGCTTCCACCTGGACGCGGATCTGGTTCGGCGCCGGTTCCGGCAACTCGCGCTCGACGAGCTCGAAGGCACCGCCGGGTTTCGACACCTGCACCGCTCGCATCATCTTCGCCATGGTGGGCTCCTCTCCTTGGATCCTGTGGAGATGCACCGCCCACCATGGCGATGCGGCGAACTACCCTTTCGTGCGCATCCAGCCGAAGCGGGTGTTGTCCCTCCCGCCGCCCATTTCGGCGTACTGCTTCTTCATCTTCGTCAGCTTGTCGTCGGGGAGCAGGGCCACCGGAACGATCGGGGTCGGGTAACCGGGGCCTCTCAGGGCGTTGTCGATGGCGCTCCCCGACTGCATGTAGAGAGCGTAGTTCGCCAGCCTGCCCTGCTTGTAGACGCCTTCGTCAGTGCCGAGGGGCTTGGCAGCCGCGGGGAGTCCATACAGGCGCGCGCTGTTCAGACCAAGGATCTTCCGCTTCGCCGATTCCGTCACTTCCGGATACCCCCACTTGTGCTGGAGCTCGTCCGGCATCTGGAACCGCCACAGCGCGTCGATCTGCCACTGCGGTCCGCCATACCAGAGAGAATCGGACCCGAAGACGATGTTGTTCTCGCCCATGTAGTAGAGCAGCTGGCCGATGAGGTGGGCCCAGACCGTCGGGAAGGTCACGATCATCGACGCCATCGTGGTGCCAAGCTCCGCGTAGACATTGGGGAGCCGCCGCGTGCTCGCCGGCGAGTTCGAGAACGGCTCCGCCCCTTGCACGTACTTGCCGGCCGCGATCTGCGCGAACTGCGTGGTCCAGCGGATGTTCGGCACGGTGTGGCCGCGGCTGTCCGTCAGCGTCGTCGGCGGCATCGCCAAGGCAGTGTTCTTGATGTCCTGCAATGCCTGCAGGACCCAGAACGACGGCCGGATGCACGAGTGGTAGATGATGAAGTTGAACTGAGGCCAATCCGAAGCCGCCTTCACCATGTCGTCCGGGTTGCCGAATTGCGGAATGTTGTTGCTTCCGCCGGGCTGCGTTCCATTCGGACCGACCGACGCTGACAATCCCTTGTGGATGCAGATGTTGTTGAAGCCCGGGTGCTTCTTCAGCTGATCCTTGTTGGCGTCGATGATCCCGTAGGTGGGATACGCGATGTCCTCGTCGTCGAGGCGCCACCTGCCGAACTGGGCGCCGGGCGCGCCGCTCGCGGCAAAGGCGATGTTGTAGCCCTTCCACGAGTCGGGGTGCATGTTCTCGATCTGCCACTGCGTGTAGTCGCCGAAGTCCGGGTCGACGAGGTTGCCCGCGCCCGGATAGATCTGCGCGTGCGCGAGGGCACGTGTGGAGCCGGCGAGCGCATTGATGAAGTCCCGGCACTGCGCCGTCTGCCACCCCGTCAGGATTTCACTGCCGAGGCTCTCGGTGATCTTCCTCGCTGGGCCCGGAACGCCTCCGCCCGGCGGTGTGAAGAGGGCGATGTTCGCGTTGCTGATGATCGACACGCTGGTCTGCGCCTGCAGGTACATCCGGTTGATGTACTGGCCGAGGTGGAACTCGCCGGCGTCGGTGGTGGGCGGTCCGGGGTTGGGCGGGGAGTCGGGGCCGAGCTGCCCGGGATTCCACGGGGTCCACGGGCTGCCCAACTCATCGACGCCGCCCGGGTTTCCGCCCGTGCCGTTGTTGGGATTGCCGAACGGTCTCGTCGGGCTCGGGAAGAACCCGGCCCCTGTCGAGACCGACCCCGGCCCCTGCGCCAGCGCCCGCAGCCCCTGCGGGTTGTTGGTGCTCGACCGGACGATGTGCGTCTGATCGTCGAAAACGAACAGGTTCGCCGGCGCCCCGTTCTCCCTGAACGCCGCCGGCTCGAACATCTCGACCGGGCTGACCTTGAAGAACTTTGTTCCGAACACGTCGTTGATGGCGAGCAGCGACGCCGCCATGCCTCCCGAGCCTGAGAGGAAATCGCGCCGGCTGACCCCGAGCTTTTTGGATGCCTTGTCGGCGAGCTCCTTGATCCGGGCCTCGACATGTTTCTGCTTCTCCGTTTGCGGATGCGGCATGTACTCGCCGTTGGAGATCATCCGCGTCGGGATCGGCGCCTGGAACGGCTCGCTCTCCGCGGGCGCGACATGATCGAGCTGCTCGTCGCTCAGCCACGCATCTTCTTCACGCGAACCGGGATATCTCTTGCCGTCAGAAGCCATCGCTCCCTCCTTCGAGTGGCCGTTTTCGGATGGCGGATCGCCCCCCGTTGCGCGCGGAAGCGAAGCGAGCGCAGCGGGAAAAGATCAAGACGCGGCTCGTCGCGATCCGGATGGATGTACCGCGTCAAAGGCGGGATCGGGCGCGAGACCAACAGCTTGTGGCGTTGAGCAGACCCATCGCAGAGCGCTTCAGAGGTCGCGTGGGCTGCGACCTAGGTCGGCGCGCATTTTTGCCGCCCGCGCGGAATCGAGGTGCTGCCGGCGTGGGCCGTCACTGCGTGATGTAGAGGAAGCCGATGCACATCTCGTCGTCGGTGCCTTCGCCCCAGTTGAGATCGCGCGGAGCACGGCCGTCGGGCTGGTGCGCCGCGCTGTTGTCCCAGTGGCACTCGATGGAGAGGCTGTCGTTCATCTGCACCCGCGTCGGGGTCTTCAGGGCGTACGAGCCCTGCCAGTGGAAGTCCCAGCGAGGAATGTCCAGGAGGCACTCGTGGCTCCCTCCGGCGCGCTGGATCTCGAGGCGGTTGTGGGTGCCGCGAAGGTGCTGGTGCGTGGCGGCGCCGTAGACGGTGAACGGGCCGGCGGGGATGGCGCCGCTCGTAATCAAGCCGAGATAGGAACCCGGCGCGAATGTGAATGCGTGACTGACGTCCGGCTGCCCAGCGGGAACGTTCATCGTGTGCGAGCTCAGCCAGGATGGATCCGCCCAAGGGAGAACGAAGGCCTGCCGCTGCACGGCATCGTCGAGCTTGAGCTGGAGCGAAGTCTGGTCGGAGGCTCCGTCCCTCGGCCGGTTGTAGTGGACCTGCAGGATGATCTTCGAGCCGGGATCGATGGGCACCCCGGTGCCCGCCGGAAAGTCGCCGCCGCGGCTCCCCGGGACCCAGCCGCCGAGCGTCGGCACGACACCGCCAGGGCCGCCGAAGCACGTGTATCCGGGCAAAGGGTCCGCATCGTCGAGCGCCTGGAACTGCGAGACCTGGCCGGGAGGAGCGACAAAGACCAGCACGTGATGGACGATGGCAGCGTTTCCCGGCTTCGCGACGAAGCCGGTGACGTAGCGTCTTGCGGATTCCGGCCAGTCGAGCAGGAAGCAACGGTACTCGTCGGGAACCTGCACCGGCGTGTACGGCGCCGCGACTCTCAGGTCGCGGTCGACGCGCGACAGGCCACCGGGCGGTGGGGAGGAGACGGGTGTCGCATCGGCCGGATTGCCCTCCGGCGCTCCGTGGTCGAGCCAGGTGAGGAGCGTGGTGCGGTCCTTCTCGGAGAGGGAGCGATCGTCGTCGTACTCCGTGCACCCCGGCGCCGGTGGCCAGGGCGGCATCCGGCGGGACGTGACCTGCTCGCGAATGAGCTGCTGCCGGCCGAAGAGATCGGCATAGGACTCGAACGGAAAAGGCGCGATGGACCCGGTGCTGTGACAGCCGCTGCAACTCTGCGTGACGATGGGGCGGACGTCGCGGTGCCAGGTGGGCACCCGGTCGGCGTTGGAACCGCAGCCGCAGATGACGATGGCGCAGATGACCGCGGACGCCCGCATGCCGAGGAGCATAGTTTGATCTGCAGGGCGAAGTCGCGCTATTTGGGGCGTCTGGAATCAGACGACCTCCGCAGGTAGCCGAGGCCAGCCATGACGCTGGATCGCAGGCAATTCCTGAAATCGTCGCTGTCCGGTGCCGCCGCCTTCGCCTGCTGGGTGAAGGTTCCGACTCTCGCGCATGCCAAGGGGAGGGCGGACCTCATCCGCATGACGGAACGGCCGCCCAACTACGAGTCGGTGCGCTCGACGTTCACCACGCGGATCACCCCGGTCGAGCGGTTCTACCTGCGCAACCACTTCGACCTGCCGAAGATCGACGTCGCGAAGTGGCGCCTGAAAGTGCACGGCCTGTTGGAGAAGGAGCTGTCGCTTTCCCTGGCCGATCTGCAGCGCATGCCCCAGGTCACCGTGGAGGCGGTGCTGCAATGCGCGGGGAACGGTCGCGCGCTGTTCACGCCGCATGTGCCGGGCGTCCAGTGGCGGTACGGAGCCATGGGCAACGCGGAGTGGACGGGAGTCCGCTTCAAGGATGTGCTCGCCTTCGGCGGGCTCAAGAAGGACGCCGCTTTCATCCAGCTTCAAGGTGCGGAGCGCCCGACCATGAACACGACGCCGGCATTCATCCGTGCCATCCCCGTGGAGAAGGCGCTTCATCCGGACACGCTCCTGGCACTGAAGATGAACGGCAAGCCGCTGGCGCCGACCCGAGGACAGCCGATCCGTCTTGTGGTGCCGGGCTGGGTCGGCGACGACTGGGTGCGGGCGCTGGTCGACATCGAGGTGCGCGCCGACGAGCCGAAGGCCTTCTACTACGACACGGCCTATCGATTTCCGGCAACGCCGGGCGCTCCGGGTGCCCCCATTCCCGCCGACCAGATGAAGCCGATGACGAAGCTCAACGTGAAGTCGCTGCTCGGATCCCTGAGCGACGGCGATCGGCTCGCGCCGGGCGTCCATCAGCTTGCCGGAGTGGCCTTCTCCGGCGAGGCGGGGATAGAGCGGGTCGAGCTGAGCTTCGACGGCAGCAAGACCTGGACCGCGGCGAAGCTCGACGGTCCGGCCAGCGCGTACGGTTTTCGGGTCTTCCGTCATGCCTGGAAGACGGAGCCCGGCAGCTACGAAGTCGCGTGTCGTGCGACGGACAACGCCGGCGCCACGCAGCCGGAGACGCCAGTGTGGAACCCGTCCGGCTATCTGTACAATGCGATCGAGCGGCTGAAAGTGGAGGTGCGAGCATGATCCGCATCCTCATCGCAGCCGGCCTCTCGCTCGGCGGCGCCGCATGGGTCATCGCATCCGCAGCGGCGGCGGACGACAAGGCGACGGCGGCGCTCCTCGATGGCCAACTTCCCGACGACCCGGCGCGTCCGCTGGTGCAGGGAAAGTGCCTGCTCTGTCACTCCGCCGAGTACGTCACCTCGCAGCGGTTGACGGAGGGGCAGTGGCAGAAGACGGTGGACAAGATGCGCAAGTTCGGGTCGCCCGCGACCGACGAGGAGGCGAAGGCGATGACCGCTTACTTCGCGCGCTACTGGACGCCCGACTTGCCGCCGCTGCGTGTCGTGCGAGCGCCAGCCCCACCGGGATCGGTTCCCGGCAAGTGATCTGGACGTTGCCGCTCGTGGTGCTCGCCGTGACGTCGCCCGCGCGGGCAGCCAGGCCGCCGAAGCGGTCGCCGGTGCTGCTCGAGATGGGGAAGCGCACCTACGGCATCTACTGCGTCGCTTGCCACGGCGAGACCGGCGCGGGAGATGGGTCGGCGGCGGCGAAGCTGGACCCGAGGCCGCGGAACTTCAGCACGGAGCCGTTCAAGCAAGGTTCCAGCGTGCGGCAGATCTTCGACACGCTGGGAAAGGGAGTCCCGGGGACGGCGATGGTGAAGTTCACCAATCTGTCCGAGGAAGAGCGGTGGGCGCTGGCGTGGTACGTGCGCGAGCTCAAGGACGGCAAGCCGGAGCGGTGATCCCGTCAAGGGAGGTCGTACACGTCTTTCGATACGCGGCAGATCTGTCCGGACAGCGTTCCCTCGAATCCGGTTGGCGTGCTCGTACCCTGTGCGAAGAGCGTACCGTCGTGATCCGCAAATGAGCCGGTGCCTTCCACCGTCTGCTCGATCTCGAAGAAGGTGCCGTCGAGCGTGTTGAGCACACCGCTGTCCTGAATGGTCAAGGTACCGTCGGGCGTGGTGATGACCAGCTCCCCACCGTAGAGCAGGAGCTCTGGCGAGTCGCCCGGGCCGAGTGAAAGCACGCTGAACTGCGTCGTCCCTGCCAGCGGCCCGGAGGGAATCGTTCCTTCGGTGCAGAGCCCGAACGGGCTCGTGCAGCCTTCGATGAAAAACGTCGTCACGATCGGGGCCCGGATGCTCACGCACTCGCCATCCGCACCGTTTGCAGGCGCGTCGACGCTGGTGGCGATGTCGTCGGCGCGCGCGGCCACTGGGACCAGACCGACTGTCACTACGGAGATCGCCGCGGCCGCGACGAGTCTGCATCGCATGAATCCACCCCCTCGAGACCGCCGCAATACTACGGTCTCGCCCTGAAGGGCAATGCCTTTTTTCAGCGCTGCTGTAACGCGCTCCGGCAAACGGGAGGTCGTCCGGGCGCCGTCGCCGCGGGCCGTCTCGCACGATGATCAGACGAGCGCAGTGGGAAGTCAGCCCCCGACCGCGCGGTCGGCGGGCAGTCTCCCGTAAGCTGCGCACGTTCCGATGCAATGAATACGTTCCAGTCCGTGGTTTTTGGCAGCCTGGGCCGAGAGTCGCCGTTCGACGACAGCGTGCGCACCACTCTTGCGGCGGACGTCATCGTCGCAAACGCGCCCGACCCCGTGTTCGTCTGCGATCTGCGCGGGAAGATCCTCGAGGCGAACGCGGCGGTCTCGCAGCTCCTCGGCCTTCGCCGCGACGAGGTTCTCGAGCAATCGGTTTCGCGCTTCCTCAGCCCGCCCGAGGCCCAGGAATTCGTCGCCGCCGTCCGGGAGGTGGTGGACCGCGGCGTGACGCGGAATCTCCGCCTCAACCCCGGCAGCGCTTCGGGCGAAGTGATCCCGACGGCGTTGAACGCCTCCGCGCTCCGCGACGGCGAAGGACACGCCATCGGCGTCATCGGGATCCTCCGCGACATGCGGGAGCTGGACAAGGCCCGCGCGTACGCCGAGAGCCTGATCAAGAATGCCCCGGACCCGGTCTTCGTCAGCGATCTGCGCGGGAAGATCCTTCAAGCGAACGACGCCGTCTTCGATCTTCTTGGGTTCCGTCCCGATGAGGTGATCGAGCAGTCGTTGTCGCGCATCATCTCCGCCGAGGAGACACGCGAGTTCATCGCCGCGCTGCGCGAGGTGGTGGAGCGCGGCGTCACCCGCAACGTGCGGCTGAATCCTCGCAGCGCCTCGGGCGAGGTCATTCCGACCACCCTCAACGCTTCCGCCCTGCGGGATCCCGACGGGATGCTCATCGGGGCCATCGGGATCCTGCGCGACATGCGCGCCTACGAACGGGTCGTGCACGACCTGGAACAGTCGCGCCGCGAGCTGCGGGAGGC
Organism: Deltaproteobacteria bacterium; assembly: GCA_005879535.1. Lineage (NCBI taxonomy): Bacteria > Pseudomonadati > Myxococcota > Myxococcia > Deltaproteobacteria bacterium. The sequence continues at coordinate 121,659 of VBKI01000058.1, forward strand.
GGACAAGGCCAAGGACCATTTCCTGGCGATGGTCTCGCACGAGCTGCGCACGCCGCTGACGGCGATGCTCGGATGGGCGCGCCTGCTGCGCGTCGGATTCCGGGATGCGGTCCGCGCCGCTCGCGGGCTCGAGGTGATCGAGCGGAACACGAAGCTTCTCGCGCAGCTCATCGAGGACCTCCTCGACGTCTCCCGCATCGTCACGGGCAAGCTGCGGATCGATCGCCGGCAGGTCGACCCGGTGGCCATCATCGAGGCCGCCATCGAGGCCGTCCAGGGCGTGGCGGATGCGAAGGAGATTCAGCTGGACGCCTCCCTCGATCCGGACGCAGGTCCGCTCCTCGCCGATCCCGATCGGCTGCAGCAGGTCGTCTGGAACCTGCTCTCGAATGCGATCAAGTTCAGCCCGGCGCACGGACGCGTCGCCATCCGCCTGGAGCGCTCCGGGTCACTCGCGCGCATCACGGTTTCCGACCACGGCGCCGGGATCAAGCAGGAGCTGCTCCCCCATATCTTCGATCGATTCCGGCAGGGCGAACGTTCGACCGGGGGGCTCGGGCTCGGATTGGCCATCGTGCGCCACATCGTCGAGCTACACGGTGGCGCCGTGCGGGCGCAGAGTCCGGGCGAGCGTCAGGGCGCGACGTTCACCGTCGAGCTGCCGACGCTGAACGAAACCGGAACCGTCGCCGCCGCGGCGCCACATCCCGGCGAGGGGTCGGCGCGGACGCGGCTGGCGCCCCTGCGAGGGGCGAGGCTGCTGGTGGTGGACGACGATGACGATGCCCGGGAGCTCCTGAGCATCATCCTGCAGGAGGCCGGAGCCGAGGTGAGCACCGCTGCGTCCGCCAACGAGGCGCTCGAAGCATTCGAGCGCGAGCGACCCGATGTCCTGGTCAGCGACATCGGGATGCCGGACGGAGACGGCTACAGCTTGATCCGCAGGGTACGATCTCTGGAAGGGCAGAGCGGCGCGAAGGTCCCTGCCGTGGCGCTGACGGCGTTTGCGCGCGCGGAGGATCGGGGGGAGGCGCTCGGATCGGGGTTCCAGGCGCACCTGCCGAAGCCAATCGAGCCCGGCGAGCTCACGGCGTTGATCGCAGAGCTGATCGCGTAGGTTCGCCCCGGCCAAGCCCTTGGCCCACGAAACGCTCCGCGCGCTCGGCCTGGTCGCGTCCAAGGCGACCTGAATCTCTTGCCGCAGATCGAGCAGCGCCTCCGCCTCGAGCGGTAAAATAGAAATACGATACCGTCAGCAGGACGAAGAAGATCAGCGGATCGAGGACGAACAGGATGCTGATTCTCGCGTCACCTCTGGAAAAGTGCGCAATCGCGGCGGAGAGCAGGGTGATCCCGAAACCAAAATAGGCGAATTCTTTGATCTTCGCCGGCACCCCCGGGATCAGAAGCGCCGAGACGCCCAGTATCTTGGCGATCGTCAGTTCCACCTTGAAGTAATTGGGCAGGCCCAGATGAACGAAGCCTCCTTCAGGGAACGGGAAGTGGTCGAACACGGTGAAGTTGAGGATGCTGAAGACCATCACGGCGCAGACAATCCCCGTCGTCGTCCAATAAACGATCCTGTCTCTCTTCGTCATGGCTGGTTTCCTCGTCAGTCAGCGATTCCGATGGTTCGTTGATGCTTCCTGAGCGCCGCTCTGATCAACGGACTGAACAGGTTCCGCATGAAGAACCCGTCGCCCGGGTCGCGCTTCGGCGGGTTCGGGCGGCCCGGGGACGGAACGGTCCCGATGGGCGCGGCGCTGACCACGATGATGCGGCGTACGCCGGTTGCCTTCATCGCTTCGACGATCGACCGCGTGCCCTGCCACGCGATCCCGGCCTCCGAAGCGGACCGTGGCCCGAGGCCGGAGAGCACTGCGTCGGCTCCTTTGACCGCGGACTCGAGCGCCGTGGGGTCCGGAGCCGCCAGGTCCGAGGTTACGGCGCGTACTGCCCGGGGCAGCTTCGCCGGATTCCGTACGACTGCCGTGACCTCGTGCCCCGCTCCGACGGCCTGCTCGAGGACTTGCCGACCGATTCCTCCGGTCGCTGCGAAGATCGTGAGCCTCATCCCTCGCTCCCTGGCTGGTTCATGATATCCTCCGTACATCAGAAGGTACGGTACAAGTAACGTATGGGTTCCATATCGTCAACCGATTCGGACCGCCGGCGCCTGACCGCCTCGATCAAGCAGTCGCTGCGGGCGCTGAGCATCCAGCTGTCGCTGCTCAACCATCAGGTGGGCGCACATGCCGGACTCAACGACGTCGATCTCGACTGCCTCGACCTCGTCGCGCGCCATGGTCCGCTCAGCCCGAGCGCCCTCGCACAGCGCGCCGCGCTGCACCCCGCAACCATGACCGGCATCCTGGACAGGCTGGAGCGCGGCGGCTGGGTCGTCCGGGAACGCGATCCTTCCGACCGCCGCGCTGTCGTCGTCCGGGCGCTGCGCGACCGGAACGCCGAGCTCGTGCGGCTCTACGCGGGGATGAATTCCTCGATGAACGAGATCTGCGCTGGATATGACGACGCCGAGCTGGAGGTGCTCGCCGACTTTCTCCGCCGCACCGTAGACGCTGGGCGAGAGGCCACCGAGAAGCTGGCCGGGGACTGAATGGTGGAAGTCTCGAACCCCGACCGGATCGTCTTCCCGGAGATCGGCCGGAGCAAGGCCGACGTCGTCGCGTACTACGAGCAGATCGCACCGCGCGCGCTTCCGCACGTCTCCGGTCGTCCTCTCTCCATTCGCCGCTACCCGAGGGGGCTCGCCGGTCCCGGGTTCTTCCAGAAGAACGTCCCGCCTCATTACCCGCAGTCGATCGAGCGCTTTCCCGTGCCGCGCAGCCCCGCGGCGTCAAAGAAGCATCCGGGCAAGGGTGGCAAGAACCAGGACGTCACCGTCTATCCCATCCTGCGGCAACCCGAAGACCTCGCCTATCTTGCGAACCAGGGAGCGATCGAGCTCCACGTGCCGACGTCGCGTGCCGCCGATCTCTTCCACCCCGATCGCCTCGTCATCGATCTCGATCCGCCGCCGGGCCAATTCGCTCGCGTCCGGCGCGCCGCCTACGTCGTCCGCGATGCGCTCGCCGAGCACGGCCTCGCCAGCGTGCCGATCGCCACGGGCTCCAAGGGCTATCACGTCGTATCGCCGATCCACCCGTCGGCTTCGAGCGATACGATTGCCATCACGCTGCAGAAATTCGCCGTGCTGCTCGCCGCCAGGCACGGAGAAGATCTCACCGTCGTGTTTCGCGTCGCCTTGCGAGGCGAGCGCGTCTTCGTCGACTGGTTGAGGAACAACCCCATGGCCACCGTGATCGCGCCGTATTCGCTCCGTGCACGGCCGCGCGCCCCGGTGGCGACGCCGCTCAGCTGGACCGAGATGGAGCAGACCGATCCGGACGCGTTCGGGATCGGCGACGTCGATCGCCTCCTCGATCGGCCCGATCCGCTCGCCGAGCTCGCCGCCGCTCCGAGCGACACCGAGCGCTTCCTCGTCGCCGTCGATGCGGCGTTCGAGGCGTCAGGCCTCGTCTTCGAGACGTTCGATCGTTTCCGCTCCTAGCCGCGCGACCGGCAGCATCCCACGCAAGCGGTCGGCATCGAACCCCGAATCCGAGGAGGAACGATGGTGAAGACCCCTGCGTATGCTGCTGCTTCCAAGACGAGTCGGCTGGCGCCATTCATCATCGAGCGCCGCGAGCCTGGGCCGAACGACGTGCTCATCGAGATCCTCTTCTGCGGGATCTGCCATTCCGACATCCACCAGGTGCGCGACGAGTGGACCGGCGCTCTCTTTCCGATGGTTCCCGGGCACGAGATCGTTGGCCGGGTCAAGCAGGTCGGCAAGCAAGTCACCAAGTTCGAGGTGGGCGACACCGCTGGCGTCGGATGTTTCGTCGACTCCTGCCGGGAGTGCGATCCCTGCCGCCGTGGGCTCGAGCAGTTCTGCGAGAAGGGCGCGGCCTTCACCTACAACGGCACGGAGATGGACCGAACCACGCCCACGTACGGCGGTTACTCGTCGCAGATCGTCGTGGCGGATCGATACGCACTGAAGGTCCCGGCTGGCCTCGATCCGGCACGCGCAGCGCCGCTCCTCTGCGCCGGCATCACCACGTATTCGCCGCTGCGCCAATGGAACTGCAAGAAGGGAGACCGCGTGGGTGTGGTGGGCCTCGGTGGTCTGGGCCACATGGCGGTCAAGCTCGCCGCCTCGATGGGGGCCGAGGTGACGATGCTGAGCACGTCGCGATCGAAGGAAGCCGATGCGCGCCGCCTCGGGGCCCAGGCGTTCGAATCCACTCGGGACGAGGCCACCTTTCAGAAACTGGCCCGCCGTTTCGACCTTCTGATCGACACCATCTCGGCCCCGCACGACTACAACCGGTATCTGGGAATGCTGCGCCCCCAAGGTGCGATGGTGGTGGTCGGCGTTCCGCCCGAGCCGACTCCCGTGGCCGCGATGTCGCTGATCCGGGGAAACAGGCGGTTGGCTGGGTCCGCCATCGGGGGCATTCCCGAGACGCAGGAGATGCTCGATTACTGCGCACGCCACGAAATCGGCGCCGACGTGGAGATCATCCCCATCCAGAAGGTGAACGAAGCGTACGAGCGGATGATCCGCAACGACGTGCGCTATCGGTTCGTCATCGATCTCGCCAGCCTCAATTAGAGCCCGGGACGCCCGAATCAGGGTGTGACCGCGCCGAGGGCCTCGCGCTCGGCTGCGCGAGTCTCCCCCAGGCCGACGCGAAGCCGATTGCGCCCGTCCGGGAGCGGCAAGGTGAACGTCACGGTGCGGTCGGAGTCGAGTCGTGCCGTGGAGCTCGAGGTGTCGCGCGAGTCGAGCAGCGCGAAGTGCGACTGGTGCGCGCACGGTTCCTTCGTGTCCTTGCGCGTCGCGAACGCCGCTCTCGCGTGGAGCCGCTTTCGGGGCTCCTGTTCGATCCAGAGTCTCTCTACTGCGCCGCGCTCGAGCCTGGCGCACCCGCTCGCGGTCGAAATCCTTGCCGACGCGACCTCGACGCGTCCCGCAAGCGCGTACCCGACCCGACGGACCTCGCGGCGCCCCAGGTCAATGCGCCATGACTCCAGCGGGCGGGTCGGGCTCGCCAGGTCGAGCCGGACCACATCGACGCCTTCCGGCAGCTCGAAGTTGTACAGAATGTCGCGCCAGCCCTCCCGGGGGGTCTCACCCATCGTCCCCGACGAATGGAGAGCACGGCGGCCGTCCGCAAACGCGGTCACCTCGAGGGGCAGCCAGTCGCAGGCGACCTCCTGTGAATGCAGCACGAGCTTCAATTGCATCGCCTTGAGGCCGGGCCAGGTCCGGACGCGGGCGAGCTCGATGCCCGCGCGCTGGTAGCAGGAGGGCAACCCCGGGTCGAGCTCGCGCAACTTGGCTCCGCTCAGGAGCCGGCCCATGGAGACGTCGCGGTGGTCCGATTTGGGAGGAGGCGGAGGTGGCGCGGGCTTGGACGGTTCAGTCAGCTCGCGCTCGAACGCCTCGAGCTGCGCACGCTGGACGCGCTCGGCGTTTGCACCTGGACTTGCCGTCAGCGCGTTCATCGTCTTCTGCATCGCGATCCAGGGGAGGAGCCTCGGCCGGATGGGACGAGACCCGGGCGCCGGTGCCTCGAGGGCGAGCAGCGCCTCGACGGCAGAGGCGGGGCGAGAGGCGCGTTTTCGCGCGGTCAACCGACCGAGGAATGCGCGAAAGGCCGGCGAGACGTTCAGATGATCGAGCCGAAGCTCCAGGTCCGGTCCGAGGATGTCCTCGGGCGCCTTGCGGCCGACCAGATGGACGAGGGTGGCTCCCAGTGCGTACAGGTCCGCAGTAGCATCGACGGTGCCGCCGAGTTGCTCGGGCGGCATGTATCCAAAAGTGCCGACCAAGGTTGCGCCATGGGTCACGCCCTCCACAGCGCGAGCGGCGCCGAAGTCGACCAGCGCGAGCGTGCCGTCGGGACGGCGGAGGATGTTCGCAGGCTTGACGTCGCGGTGCACGATGCCGCGCTCGTGCAGGTAGCGCAGGATGGTCAGGAGCTGCCGCGCGATGACGCGCGCTTCGGCCTCGTCGATGCCGATTCGGCTGGAGAGGGGTCCGCCGTCGACCAGCTCCTGCGCGAGATAGAGGCGCAGGGATGGACCATCGCCTTCGCGAAAGGAGTCGATCAGGCGCGGGATCTGTGGGTGCGAGACCGACCGCAGGAGCCGCGCTTCGCGCTCGAATGCGTCGAGCTGCTGGGCCGTCGGGACGAGAGCGAAGACCATCTCCTTGAGCGCGACCATCCCGGTGGGTCCTTCGGCGCGGTAGGTCCTGCCGTGCGGAGACTGCGCCAGCATGGACAACACGCGGAACGCTCCGGCACGCGCGGCAGCACCGCACCCGCCGCAGCGATTTCCGGTCAGTGGAGCAGAGCACGATGGACAGGACGCGGCGTCCATTCAACGATCATGACACCGGGGCTCATTGGCACCAGTTTATGGCCGATGAGCGCCCACCCAACAGGCATGAGCAGGCTCGAAGAATTCGCTCCGGCGTACGAGTTCAACGAGGTTCATCGCATCCGCATCCGCGCGCCGAGGATTCGGATCTACCGGTCCTTCAAGGAAGTGACCGCCGGCGAAATCACGCTGTTTCGCACGCTGACCTGGATCCGGCGCTTCGGGAGAGCAGGTCCCGAGGGCATCCTCAACGCTCCCAGTCATGAGCCGCTCCTCGACGTCGCCACGCGGACCGGATTCTTGCTGCTGGCGGAGGACCCCGAACGCGAGATCGTCGTCGGAACCGTCGTGATCGCTCCACGCGGGGTGAAGAAACCGTCGACGCCGGAGCAGTTCAAGGAGCTCGTTGCTCCCGGCGTCGCGAAAGCGGTGATGAACTTCCAAATCGACGATGCAGGCGACGGCGCGTGGCTGGTTTCGACCGAGACGCGCGTGCACGCCACCGACGCATCAGCGCGGCGCCGCTTTGCCAGGTACTGGACCGTCATCCGTCCCGGGAGCGGTTTCATCCGGAGGATGTGGCTGCGCGCGATCAAGCGCCGTGCCGTTCAATTGATCGCCGTCACGTAACCGCCGTTGACGCGCAAGTTGGCGCCGTGTCAGCTCGCCAGGATGACGTGGGCGATCTGCCAGACGTTGCCGAACGGGTCGCGCACCATCGCTCGGCGGTCGCCGTAAGGGGTATCGAGCGGCTCCTCGAGGGAGACCGCGCCGGCCGAGAGCGCGCGCTCATACACTGCGTCGGCGTCGTCGACGTACACATAGAGAAACGCCGGGAACCGCTCGCGGGCGCCGGCGGGTGTCACCATGATGAGAGAGTCGCCAATGCGGATCTCCGCGGGGCGGTCGCCTTGGTGCTCGCCCTTGGCGTCGAATACGGTGCGGAGGAACGCGATGAGCGCCTCCGCGTCCGCAACGACGAGACGAGGAGTTACCGAGTGAAAGCCTTTGCGCGGGTTCTTCTGCACGGGGTCAGCCTGCCTCTTCTTCCGGCCGCCTGAGCGGAGTGTATGACGGCGACCTGGGCTGGAGGCAATCATGGCCGATGCGCTGCACAACCCGGAGCTGCTCTACGCGCCGCACCCGGGAGACTAGGTGGGCGTCACGTCGACTCCATCTGGCCGCTCTGCTTGATCTCCCGACGGGCGCGGCACGGGCTGGTACCCGCGGCTCGCGTACTGACAAGTGGTTCGTTCAACCGATCCAGCACATCATTCCACCGGGAAATTCATCCTGGTGAGCAGGGCGTGATAGCGCTGATCGTCGCGCAGACCGCGTAGCAATGGGTCGTACTTGACGTAACTCAAGCCGGGATCGTGCACGTCATATGCGCGGTCTAGCCATTCGAATGCGGGGTCCCCGTCTGCGGCCTTCACCAGCTGGGCAGTGACGCGCACGCGGTTCCCGGATCTCCGCACACTCCCTTCGAGCACGGCGCTTACGCCAAGTTTCTCGTCGCGTCGGGCAGGTGCAAGGCATGGCTGATCGGCTCGACAATCTGAAGCACGGCGAATGCTGCGATTCCGTAAGCAACGAGCGCGCGAAATACGCGCCGGCGCTTCAACTCCTCGACCACGGGCAGCTGCACATCGGCCTCCACCTGCAGGATGGAAGCTACCACACCGATAGACCGATGATTTCGGGCGCGTCGCGGAGTCCATGGCTTCAGAAAGGAGCCACAGATGGCCGATCGCAAGCTGCTTCCTGGAAAATTCGTCTGGTTCGAGCTCGTCGAAGGATGCCAAGAAGGCCCAGGCGTTCTACGGCGAGGTGCTGGGGATGGAAGGTCCAGCCGTTCCCGATGGGCGACTCCACCTATGAGATGATCTACGCCGCTTCAGGAGCAACGAGGGTGATCCCCCCCGACGCGCTGGCGCCCCGCGGTGGCTGGTGCTGGAATGAGCTGCACACCAGCGATCCGAAGAAAGCGCTCGCGTTCTACGAGAAGGTCTTCGGGTTCGCGCACCGCTCTCTGGTCGGGCCGGACGTCACGTACCACATCATCTCGCAGGGCGGCGTCGACCGCGGCGGAGTGACGGATGTGGGCGGCGAGCGGCCGAACTGGCTGCCTTATGTCGCCCTCGACGACGCCGACGCGACGCTCGCCCGCGCGAGGAAGCTCGGCGGAACAATCTGCGCGGGTCCCGAGGACATCCCGAACGTCGGCCGACGTTCGGCGTTCTGCAGGATCCCACCGGCGCGGCGATCGCGATCCTCAAGCCGTTCCCAATGCAGAAGCAGCGCCAACCAGCCCGCCACAGAGGCACTCGGTTCTCGAGGTGGCGCGCGATTGGAAGCGCAGAACGCGCGGTTACCGGTTAAGATCGGTTCGACGTCCGTCTTGCTTCTTCGGCTTGCGCTGAAACGGCGGCCGCCATGGAGGAGCCATGCGACGGATCATCACGATCGTAGACTTGAAGACGGGCGCGGTCTCGGCGCGGGCGAGCGACACGCGCACGCTGGATCTCCCTGTGGACTTCGATCTCGAGTCTGCGGTGGCCGCGCTCGATGCGCGGTCGCATGTGCGCTATCGCTCGACGCGGGGCAAGGACATCAGCATCCTCGTGCATCCACGTCCGCTGTCCTGGCGCGTGCGCGGGGAGGAGTGTCTCATCGCGGACGACGGAGCGGCGTCCGCCTACTCGCTCTGCGCCGTCGAGCCGACTGCCGACTGAGCGCCCGGACGTAAACCGGTTCGCGTCCAAATGCCGCAGCGCGGCGTGCAGTGACCATCGCGTGACATGCGACATGCGGAATGGAAGGAGCCAAGGAGGCTCTGCATGCTCTACGTGTTCTTCTTCGGACATTGGCTGGCCAGCGTGTTCTTTCAGAGCCTGTTCCAGCACCGGTACGCCGCACACCGGATGTACACGATGAAGCCCCGGACCGAACGCGGGCTCCATCTGCTCACCTACCTGGTCCAGGGCCCGTCGTATCTATCGCCGCGCGGGTACGCGATCCTGCACCGGCAGCATCATGCCTTTTCCGATACCGAGCGCGACCCTCACTCACCCCGGTTATTCCGCAACGCCCTGGAGATGATGCTTCACACCAAGGGCCGCTATGACGCCTATGCCTACCGGCGCGAAGAGCCCGAGCCGCGGTTTGCAGGCGGATACCCGGAGTGGAAGCTGATCGACGAGACGCTCGGACAGTCGTGGTTGATGCGCGTCGCCTGGGGCGCGCTGTACGCCGTCCCGTACTTCTTCCTCGCGACGCATTGGTGGCAGTGGACCTTGTTGCCCGTGCAGTGGGTGCTGGGTCCCATCCACGGGGCGATCGTCAACTGGTGCGGTCACAGGTACGGCTACCGCAGCTTCGACAACGGCGACGGCTCGCGCAACACGCTGCCGCTCGACGTCGTGACCATGGGCGAGCTCTTCCAGAACAATCACCACAAGTACCCGATGAGCCCGAACTTCGCGGCGAGGTGGTTCGAGATCGACCCGACCTGGCAGGTCATGAAGCTCCTCGCCTGGGCGGGGGTGATCGAGATCGCGACGCCGCAGAAGGCCATCTATCCGGCACCCGCACCAACAGCGTCCTTCCAGGCTACGAGAATCTCGGCGGCATGACGAGACAGCACCGGATCACGATCGAGCCCAACCCGAAGCGTGTGCGCGTCGTCTTCAACGGGCGCGTCGTCGCCGACACGACGCGGGCGCTCACGCTCAGGGAGGCGACCCTGCCGCCGGTCCAATACGTCCCGCGCGACGACGCCGACATGTCGCTGCTGGAGCGGACCGACCACAGGACTCACTGCCCTTTCAAGAGCGACGCTTCCTACTTCACGATCCGGGCGGACGGGCGCGTGGCGGAGAACGCCGTCTGGACCTACGAGGAACCGTATCCAGGCGTCGCGGCGATCAAGGATCACCTCGCCTTCTACCCGGACCGCGTCGACCGCATCGAGGAGCTGTGAAGAAGCTCCACTCCCGCTTCGATCGGCGTATGTTGCCCGTCGGGATGCAGGAGGTGCCACATGGCGACGTACGTGACGCTGCTGAAGTACACGGATCAGGGGATCAAGGCGATCAAGGAGGGCCCTAGCCGGCTCGAGAAGGCCAGGCAAGCCTTGAAGTCGATGGGCGGCGAAGTGAGGTCGTTCCATCTCGTGCAGGGCCGGTACGATGCAATCGCGTTCGTCGAGGCGCCGAACGACGAGGTGGTGGCGAAGTTCGCGCTCGCCGTCGGCTCTCAAGGCAACGTGCGCAGCGAGACGATGCGGGCGTTCAACGAGGAGGAGTACCGCAGGATCGTCTCCGGGCTGCCGTGAGGAGATCGACGCAGGGACCTTGCTTTTGACGAAGCGAGATCATGCACAGCCGGCGCCGTGGAAGCCTTCGCTGAATCCCGGCGTCGATCTGCGCAGCCTGCCGCTCACGCCGGAAGAGGGTTTCATCGCGTCCCGGCTCGATGGACTGACGGACCTTCATGGAATCTCGGTCGGCACGGGTCTGTCGCCGGAGCGCGTCGAGGAGGCGCTCGAGAGACTCGTGACGCTCGGTGCGGTGTCGCCGCCCGAGGTCCCCGACGAGGACGAGCCTGTGGCAGCGGACGAGCCGGCCGGCGTCCACCGCGAGGTCTACCAATCATCCCTGCGCCAACTTCCTCCAGAAGAACGCGCCACGCGGGCGAAGCTCGCGGACGAGCCTGAGTTGTCGGCGCTCTGCTTCGATCCGCTGCCGGCCGTCATCCACGCGTTGATCGACAACCCGCGCTTCGGTCTGCCGCAGGCGCGGCTCGTGGCGAGCCATCACCGGACCCCGGCAGGTCTCGAAGCCCTCGCTGCGCGCGCCGCCATCGCCGCGGACGCGGGCGTGCGCCGGGCCCTCCTGCGCAATCCACAGCTCTCGATCGCCTTGCTGCGCCGCCTCCACGGCGGCCGGCGACTCCTCGAGCAGCACAAGCTGGTCGTGTCGCGCGACGTGCCCGAGCAGACCCGGCGGGCTGCGCGAGAGCTCCTGCGCGCGCGGTTTTCGACGGCTGAAGGCGAGGAGCGCGTCGAGGTGATCGTCAAGACCGAGGGCCGCTGCCTCACATCGCTTGCCGGTTTGCCCGTCGACGGCAAGACCGCGGCGCTCCTCTGCGGCCGCATATACAGCTCGACACTGCTGGTGCAGAACATCTCCCGCTGGGCGGCGTGTCCGCCTGCGCTGATTTCACATTTGCTGAAGCAGGAGCTCGTCCGCCGCTCGCCGGCGTTGAAGCTCGCTCTGCAACGGCACCCGAACGCGCCCGCCGACTCGCGCCGCTAAGGCTTATCGCTTTGGCGCAGCCCGACCGGCGGCTGCGTCATTCTTCTTGCCGCCGAGAATCCCGCTGACCTCTCCCTGGAGCGCTTTGCCGGGATCCTTCGCCAGCGCCGCCGGGTCCGCCGCTACCTTGGAAAGCCGGTTGCCCAACTCGCCCGGGATGGCGGCGGCAATCTGCTTCTGCGCTTCGGCCCCAAGCTTTCCGGCGACCTGCCCGACGTTCAGGGCGAGGAGCGCCTTCAGCTCGGGTGGAAGCGAACCGGACTCCGCCGCTTTTGCGGCGAGCGCCGTGATCACCACCATCGTCACGTCCTTGATCGCCGCCCCGTTCTGCGAGCCCCGGCCGCTTCCGACGTTCTTCATCGCGAGCGACGGCACCGCCACATTGATCTCCTGCCGCACGCCGGGCAGACCGGGGTGGATCACCACCTGCGCGTCCTGCACCTGGAGGTCGTCGATGATGAGCTTCACCGGTTTTTCCGACGAGCTCTCGTGCGCCGGCAGCCGATCCATTGCCGTCTTGAAGTTCAGCGCCCCGTTGTGCTGCTCGATGACCAGCCTGGGCTGACGGAGGGTCAGCGATTGCACACGGATGGGATCCTTGCGCAGCTCCCCGTATCTGACTGCCAGATCGACGTCGCCCATCTCGAACATCTGCGCTGCGGAGAAGCCCGACGGCGAGGCGATGCCGAGCCGGTCCAGGTTGAGCTTGCCGCCCAGGATCGACAGATGCGCGCGGTTCAGCGTCGTGGTCAGCTTGAGGGAGGTGGTGCTCTGCTTCTCGACGGTGCTCTTGATCATTCCGTCGATGGCGAGGTACCCGATCACTCCGGCAACGATCAGAAGCGAGACGAGGACGGTGCGCCGCACTGGTTTCATCGGATTCTCCGGCATCTCAGTATGCGCACGGACCCGCCCAGCGCCACGCGACGTGCGCCGCTTGCCTGCTCGGCGAACGGCCCTCACGCCTCGCGCGTGAAGAGGATCAGCTCCCAGCGTTGCGACTCATGGTCATGACGCAGGATGTACTGCGCGCCGTCGTCGCCTCGAACCTTGAAGTACCGATGGTCCGGGCCGAACCATCGATCGATGACTTCCGTCACCTCGACGCGGCGCTCGCCGAGCGTGAAGTGGCGCGGCGTCTCTTCGCCGCGGTAGCCTGAGTAACATTCGACCCGCAGGTCCATCGGCTCACCCAGGCATCCAACCGTTCATACCAGCATCCCACGTCGCATGGCCCGGCACCCCAGCGAACGCACAGTCATCTTTCTCATCGGCGCCGTCCAGTTCGTCAACATCCTCGACTTCATGATGGTGCTGCCGCTGGGACCGTTCTTCGCCGGACCGCTGGGCATTCCTGCGTCGCGAATCGGCGTCATCGGCGGGAGCTACACCGCCGCGGCGGCGATCTCGGGCATCGCCTGCTCGTTCTTCCTCGATCGATTCGATCGCAGAAAGGCCCTCGGCGTCGCGGTCGCCGGACTCGTCATGGCCACCGCGCTCGGCGGTTTCTCGGTGGGGTTCGGGAGCATCGTCTTCGCCCGCATTCTGGCCGGTTTTTTCGGCGGGCCGGCGACCTCGCTGTCGCTCTCGATCGTCGCCGACGTCATCCCGGCGGAGCGCCGCGGCAAGGCGCTCGGCGCCGTGATGGGGTCCTTCTCCGTCGCGGCCGTGCTCGGCGTCCCCGTCGGCCTCGAGCTGGCGCGCTGGGGCGGGTGGCGGCTGCCGTTCTTTTCCGTCGCGGGACTGGGCCTCGTTCTCCTGCCCATCGCAATCGCGTTGCTGCCGCCCCTGAGAGGTCACCTCGCCATCGGGGACAGCGCACGCCGCACCGGGTTTCTCGGCCTGCTCTCGCGCCGGACCGTGCAGCTCTCGATCGTCGCGACGATGGTGGTGATGTCGTCGGCGTTCCTCGTCATCCCTGTCATCACGCCATACCTGGTCTTCAACCTGCGCTTCCCGGCCAGGGACCTGAAGTGGATCTACATGATCGGAGGCGCGCTCTCGTTCGTGGTCCTGCGGATCATCGGCGCCCTTGTCGATCGGTACGGGTCTACCCGGCTGGCGACCCTCGGCACCGCCATGTTCCTGCTCGTCTCCTGGCTGTCGTTCGTCAGCTACGACGTGAGAGTCCCCATCACCCCGCTGTTCGTCCTCTTCATGGTGGGGATGAACTTCCGCATGGCGCCATACCAGACCCTGATCAGCAAGGTGCCCGTGCCCCAGGAGCGGGCGAGCTTCATGTCGCTGATGAGCGCGATCCAGCACCTCTCGACGTCGGCCGGAGCGGTGTTCTCGAGCGTCGTGCTCTCCACCGGAGAGGACGGTACGCTCGTGGGGATGCCGGCGCTGGGGATCCTCGCGATGGCCGTCGCTGCGCTCGTGCCGCCCCTCTTCTGGCTGGTGGAGCGCCGGGTGGCGCGTGCCGCGCCGATGCCGACGGCGCCGGTCGTGGTGGAAGCGAGCTCGACGGGCTGACGCCGGCACAGTCGACCCGTGGTGGGGTTGACGGTCGAACCCCGACAGGACTAAAACGCGAATTATTCTCCGTTTGCTCCTGGGGAACGGAGACGGGTTCACGCGGGCGATTGCACCACTCGGAGCGCGCCATGCCCACACGACGTTCGCGGTCGATGCTTTTCGCTGGAAGCATCTCGCCAGCCTTCGTTCTCACGACTCTGCTCTCGCTCCCGGCGGCGGCGTACGAGTCGGTGCAGGTGACCGAAGGCGGCACGATCAACGGGAAGGTCGTCTACCAGGGTGACATCGCAACCCGGAAGATCATTCCGACCAAGGATCCCGAGACCTGCGGGGGCATCCGCGAGGAGCCGTTGATCGTCGTAGGGGGCGGCAAAGGCGTCCAGAGCGCGGTCGTGTACCTGAAGGACATCCAGAAAGGGAAGGGGCTCGCGAAGCCGCCCAAGAACCCGGAGATCAACAACCTCAACTGCCAGTTCGACCCGCACGTACAGGCGATTCCGGTGGGATCGATCGTCGTCGTCAACTCAGACCCCGTCATGCACAACACGCATGGCTTCCTCGGCAAGCAGACGGTCTTCAACCAGGCGATGCCGACCAAGGGGATGCGGATCGAGAAACCGATCCGGAAGGCGGGGATGATGCGGATCGAGTGCGACGTGCACGGCTGGATGCTCGCCTGGGTGTATGCAGCCGAGCACCCGTACCACGCCGTGACAGGGAAGGACGGCAGCTTTTCCATCCCGGACGTGCCGCCGGGCTCGTACACACTCGTCGCCTGGCAGGAGGCGGCGGACGTGACCGAAGTGCCGGTGACGGTGAAGCCGAAGGAAGCCACGCAGCAGACCATCGAGCTGAAGAACGCGACGGAGCAGAATATCGAGCTGAAGAGGAAGTGAGGCTGTCGAGCTCGGTGCCCGTGCCCGCAAGGCGTGGGGAGGGAAGACCATGGACGAGAATCAGCGAGAGAGGATCGAGCTGCACAAGACGCTACAAGGCACGGGCGAGCGACCGGGCGGATCGCTGCGGATCACGCGCCGGACTTTCCTCCACAAGTCGCTGCTCACGGGTGCCGCCGGAGCGGCCACCTACGGGTGGTTCCCGCTCATCGGCACGCTCGATTTTACGCTGGCCCAAGCGGGAGGACAGGCGACATCGTTCAAGTTCGCCTGGATCTCGGACAACCACCTCTACCCGAAGGAGGTCAACCAACGCTTCGTGGACAAGGCGGTGCGAGCCGTGAAGGAGGTCCAGGCCATGAATCCGCCCGCGGACTTCCTCATCCACGGAGGTGACCTCGCCCAGCTCGGCGATCCTGTCGAGCTCGACCTCGGAAACGAGATCCTGAAGGAGGTGAAGATCAAGAAGGTCTTCATCCCCGGCGAGCACGACTGGTACCTCGACCTGGGCCAGAAGTGGACCAACCTGTTCGGCCAGCCCAACTGGACGTTCGATCACAAGGGCGTGCGGTTCGTCGGGCTCGACACGGTGAGCAGGGGCCCGGACTACTGGACGGCGAAGAAGATGAGCCCCAAGGAGCGCATGGGGCACATGGCGACGCTCGACGGCAGCGTCGCCGGGGCCTGGGCTGGCGTGGGGCGGGACCAGCTCCAGTGGCTGAACCAGACGCTCTCCAGCTGGGACAAGAGCAAGCCAATCGTGATCTTCAGCCACAACCCGCTCTATGAGTACTACCCGCCGTGGAACTTCTGGGTCCGCGACTGGCGGGAGGTCCACGAGGTGCTCAGGCCCTACGCGAACGTGACCAACGTCCATGGCCACACGCACCAGGTGCTCTACAACGAGCTCGGCAAGATGCGGTCCATCGGAATGCTCGCCACCTCCTGGACCTGGCCCTACGCGCCCGAGGGCGTCCCGGCGCTCACCAAGTGCAAGGTCCGCGTGGACCCCGGCGACCACTTCGACGGCGTTGGCTGGGGGCGGCTCACGCTGACCGCCGCGAACAGGGTCGAGAACGAATACATGATGTGGCGGAAGGACATCTTCGCCGATGCCGCCGTCGACTCGGGGTGCGGGGACAACGGCAACCAGATCGTTCACCCCCGCATCGCGGACCAGGAATGGCCCTACTACGGCGCGTACAAGTAGCCCACGCGAGAGGAGACGGCCATGAAGAAAATGATCCGAAACGGTCTCGTCGCGGCGGGCATCCTCGTCGGCTCGCTCCTGATCGTCACGTCTGCTCGTGCTCACAAGGCCAAGCACACTCCCCAGCAGCTCAAGGCATTCGAGGAAGTGTTCATGGAACAGGTGCGCGTCGGGGACCTGCTCTTCCACGGAGACGACGGCGCGCAGAAGAAGCTGAACGTGAGGCTCAGCAGGACGGGGACGGCATGCGCCATGTGCCATCCATTCGCGACCGATACGCACCCCTACGAGTTCCCGAAGTTTCAGGAGCAGGTCGGGCAGTTCGCCACCCTGCGCGACATGATCAACTGGTGCATCGAGAAGCCCGCCGAGGGAGAGAAGCTGGATACGGACTCGGCCGCGATGAAGGCGCTCGAGGCGTACATCTACTGGTCGAACCGCGGCTCCAAACTGGATCCTGGCAGGCACTGAACGGCCAACGATGGCTCGCCAGCCCATCTTTCGCGCGCGCGTTCTTTCCAGGCGAGACGTCCTCGGGCTCGCCTCGGTCGCCGGCCTCTGCATCGGCGGGGCGCGGGCGGCATCGTCCGGGAGGCGCTTGCTCGGCGGGGACCCGGCGCTCCTCTCACCGCTCGAGCGCGAGCACCTTCCCTTGCTTCGCATCCCGGCGAAAACCCGCAACGCGCACAAGGTCCCGATCGTCGTCGAGATGTCGCATCCCATGACGGCCGACCATCACGTGACGAAGGTGGAAGTGGTGAACGACAGGGAACCGGTCCCCTCGATGGGGACGTTCCGGTTCACGCCCGCCAACGGTGTCGTCTACGTCGGCTTCCAGGCCCGCATGGACGACGGGGACTCCGAGGTGACCGTCACGGCAGAGTGCAACCGCCATGGCGCGTGGGCGATCCGCCGGCGCATCACCATCGCGGAGGATCCCGAGGGCTGCTCCGCTACCGCCCCTCCGCGCGCACGCACGGCCGGAAATGACATCCACCCGCCGGAGATCCGTATCCCCGAACTGGTCGAGCGCGGCCGGATCCGCCGCGGCGAGGTCATCCACCCGCAGCTCAAGATCCGGCACCCGAACCGCACCGGGACGTCCGAGCCGCTCCACCTCAAAGACCTCGAGGTGTGGTTCGCCGGACAGCGCGTCAGCCGGTTCGAGCTCACCCCGGCGCTGAGCGACGACCCGTTCATCAGCTTCGCGCTGCTCGCCAGCCGCGAGGGGGTTCTCGGGGTCCGCCTGGCGAACAACCGCGGCCAGCGGTGAGTGTAGGAGGTGGCGACGATGCGCAATCTCGCCGTGATCCTGGGAGCACTCGGGCTGGTGTGCGGCGCTCTCGCCGACGAGCCCGGTTCGCCTGCAGGCGCTCCACCGGGCGGTGCCGATGCCCGCAAGCACCTCGCGGACTTCTTCCTGCGCACCAAGGGAATGACCCGCGTCGTCTCTGCCTCCGAGGTATCCGAGGGCATCCGGACGGGGAAGAGCAAGTATCGCGTGGTTGATGTCCGGCCCCCTGACGAATACGAAAAGGGCCACGTGCCCGGGGCGATGAACATCCCGCTCGACGTTCTCTTCCGCCCGGCGAGCCTGGAGAAGCTGCCCGCGGCCGGGGATCCGATCCTCCTCGTCTGCCCGTCCGGGCACATGGAGTCGATGGCGCTGGGCGGGCTCGCCGCGCTCGGCTACGAGCCCTACGTCCTGCGCTTCGGAATGATCGGCTGGAATGCCGAGACCAAAGTGAAAGTGGCAGGCGCGCCGGGTCAGGCGCCCGAGGTGGTCCACGGCCTCGGCGGACCGATCGAGAGGTAGGCAAGATCGAAGAAGGAGCCGCGTGCGATGTCCCCCGATGCGCTGCACTCACCCGCGGTTCACCAGCAAGGCGGCATCGCGCACCACGCGCTCCACCGAGCCGGCGTCTTCCGGGTCATAGCGCGCCCGGATTCGCCCTTGACTGTCCACGAGCACCAGATCCGTTCCTCGGGAAACGGCGTCGCGGACGGTATCGACCGGTCCGGTGAGGAAGGTCCACATCCGGGGACTGGCGCGATGCTCACGCGCGTAGGCAGCGAGCCGGGAGGGATCGTCGAACCCGGGATCGACGGTGATCGACACGAGGTGGAAGGCAGGCTCGAGGTTCCGCGTGCGGGCCTGGATCCGCGCCATCTGCCGGGTGATGACGGGGCAGACGGTCTGACACCGCGTAAAAATGAAGCTCGCCAGCCAGACGCGCCCGATGAGGTCCTTGGAGCCGAACCGGCCGCCGTTCGCCGCAGTGAGCTCGAAAGGCGGGACGGTCCCGAGGACGGGCAGCCTGGGAGGCACCGGCGTACGGAGAGCCCAGGAGATCGGCCACGCGGCGATGAGCGCGATGAGCACGACCCAGGTGAGCGGGCGCCCGACCGCAGCGCCTACCCATGCCTGGATGCGATCGCGAAACCCGGATCGGGCGGCGGTTGGCATTGCACCCATCGCTTTCGAAACCGACGATCAGATACCGGAAGCCTCGAGGGCAGGGAAGTCGGAGGTGAGGCTTGAGCAGCACGGTCGCCCACGAGCACGGGCACCCGACGGCGGCGTGGCCGCCGGATGCCCAATACGGCACCGCGACACCCGGGAAGATCGGGATGTGGATCTTCCTCATCTCCGATGCCTTTTCTTTTGGCGGCCTGCTCATCGCCGAAGGCATCCTCTACGCGGGCCACCGCCCGTGGCGGCAGGCCGGGGAGCCGGAGCTCGGGATCCTGTTCACCGCGGCGCTGACCTTCATCCTCGTCTGCACGAGCCTGACGAACGTCCTCGGCTGGGCGGCGGCCGCCGACCGGAAGCGCAGACAGGCAGCCATCCTGCTCGGTCTGACGGCGTTCGGCGGCGCCCTTTTCCTCGTCGGTCAGTTCCAGGAGTGGTTCGGGATCTGGGCGCCCGGGCTCCTGCGCGAGGGGCTGGTCTTCGGCCAGTCGCCTCGGGCGAGCACGTTCTACGTCATCACCGGCTACCACGGTCTCCACGTCCTGATCGGCGTCGCCTACATCCTCGCGATCCTCGTCGGGTACCTTCGCGGCCGCGTCAATGAACGTCAGATCGAGCTTCTCGGTTTGTACTGGTGCTTCGTCGACTTCGTCTGGGTGTTCGTGTTCTCGTTCGTCTATCTCCTCCCTTCGTTGAGCGGCGCATGACCGAAAAGGAGATCCTCCAGCCCGAGGTTTCCTCGGTGACCCACGTTCCGGAGGCGAGGCAGCGGACCCCGTACCTCGCCGCGTTCGGCGTGCTCGTCGCGCTCACGCTGGTGGAGATCGGTGTGGTGCGGAGCGCGGGGATCCCTCACCGGGCGGCAATCGTCGCGCTGATCGCGATTGCCTTGGCGAAGGCCGCGCTCATCGCGCTCTTCTACATGCACCTGCGCTACGAGACCCGGATCCTGAAAGTCACGGTGCTCGGCCCGCTCATTGCGCCAGCGGTCTATGGGCTGCTCTTGATGCTCGATTCCGCCGCGAGGCACATGCCATGACCCTCGCCCTTCTTTTCGCCATCGCAAGCGTCCCGGCCGTCGCTCTCGCCTGCCCGGCCTGCTCGCGGGACGGGACGCCTCAGCTCGCGCTGCTGCTCGGCGCGATGATCGCCGTCCCGTACGCCGTCGTCGCGCTGGCCGTGTACGCAATCCGGGGAGGCGGGCGGTGACCGCGGCGCCCGTACCGGAGCACGGCTACGGACTGCCGCACGACGTGTCGGTGGACGGCTTCCGCGTCGACGAGCTCATCCATTTCACGCTTGCCGCCATCACGGTGATCTTCGCCGTAGTCGCGGCGGCGATGATCTGGTCGTTCGTGAAACACCGGGGCGGTCCCGCGCTGTACTCGCACGGGACCCGCGGCTCCATCGCGTTGGTGGTGGGTGCCGTTGCCGTGGTCCTGTTCGGGGTGGACGGGAACCTTTTCGTCCACACGCTCGCCGACATGCACCGGTACTTCTGGAACTTCAAACGTGCCGAGGCGTCGCCGGGCGCCGTCCGCATCGAGGTGAACGCGCATCAGTGGTCGTGGGACGCCCGCTACCCCGGCGCCGACGGAAGATTTGGAACGCAGGATGACGTCGTGACGACCGACGACATCCGGGTTCCCGTCGGAGTCCCCGTGATCCTCCAGCTCGCCTCCACCGACGTGATTCACTCGCTGTACCTGCCGAATTTGCGGGTGAAGCAGGACGCGGTGCCCGGGACGATCACCCGTCTGACCTTCCAGGCGAAGACCCCCGGGGAGTACGAGATTGCCTGCGCGCAGCACTGCGGGCCCAACCACTACAAGATGCGCGCCGTCCTCACCGTGCTCGCTGCTGACGCCTTTCGCGAGTGGCTCGCCGCGGCGGCGGAAGACGCTCGCCGCGCGTACGACCCGGAGGACAAGGAGGCCCAGTGGGGCTGGGAATGGAGGAGGTTCGAGCCGTGAGCACGCGCGCACAAGCGCTCGCCGAGGCGGCGCAGCCGATCCATCCGCCGCCTACGTCCTTCTGGCGCCAGTACGTGTTCTCCATCGATCACAAGGTGATCGCGAAGCAATTCCTCTGGGCAGGTCTCCTCTTCCTGCTCCTTGGCGGGACCCTCGCGATGCTGATCCGCTGGCAATGGGCGTTCCCGTACCGTCCGGTGCCGGTGCTCGGCCAGCTTTTCCTCCGCGAGAACGGCGGGGTCATCGGCCCGGCGACCTACCAGCAGATCTTCACGACCCATGGCCTGATCATGATCTTCTTCGCCGTCACGCCGGTGCTCATCGGCTGCTTCGGCAACTTCCTCATCCCGCTCATGATCGGCGCGCGGGACATGGCGTTCCCGAAGCTCAACATGTACTCGTTCTGGACCTTCCTCCTCTCGCAGTTGCTCGTCCTCGGCTCCTTCCTCGCCGATCTCGGCTCGGCGGGCGCGGGCTGGACCACCTATCCGCCTCTCTCGACCAACGTCGGCACGCCCGGTCTCGGTCAGACGCTGGTCGTTGCGGCGATCTTCGTTACCGGCGTTTCCTCGACGATGGGCGCGATCAACTACGTCACCACGGTGATTCGCATGCGCGCGCCCGGAATGGGGTACATGCGGCTGCCGCTCACGATGTGGGGCCTCTGGCTCACCGCGATCCTCAACGCGCTCTTCGTGCCGGTGCTCGGATCCGCGGCCCTGCTCCTGCTCCTCGACCGGAATTTCGGGACCCAGTTCTTCGTCGCGGGCGCGTCGGCGGTGCGTGGAGGCGGCGACCCCATCCTTTTCCAGCACCTGTTCTGGATCTTCGGCCACCCCGAGGTCTACATCCTCATCCTCCCCGCCTGGGGCATCCTCGGCGACGTCATCCCCTTCTTCGCCCGCAAGCCGCACCATTGGTACAAGGGGACGGTCTGGGCGATGGTGATCGTGACCGTCCTCTCCGCGATGGTCTACGGTCACCACATGTTCATGACCGGGATGAGCCCGCTGCTCGGCGAAGGGTTCATGCTCTTTACGCTGCTCATCAGCGCGCCATCGATGTTGATCGTCCTGAACTGGGTGATGACGTTGTGGCGCGCGTCGATCCGGTTCGACACGCCCATGCTCTTCGCGCTCGCGACAGTGTTCGTCTTCGGGGTGGGCGGCCTCACCGGGCTGTTCCTGGCCGACATCTCGATGGACCTGTACCTGCACGACACGATGTTCGTGGTGGGC
Source organism: Deltaproteobacteria bacterium (assembly GCA_005879535.1). Taxonomy (NCBI): domain Bacteria; kingdom Pseudomonadati; phylum Myxococcota; class Myxococcia; species Deltaproteobacteria bacterium. The sequence goes on from VBKI01000058.1 coordinate 143,701, forward strand.
CACTTCCACTTCACCATGGCCGCCGCCTCGTTCATCGCGGCGATGACCGGGGTCTACTTCTGGTTCCCGAAGATCTTCGGCAAAAAGCTCGACGAGCGGCTGGGGAAGGCCCACTTCTGGTTCACGTTCATCGGCATCACGCTCGTCTTCGCCGGCCAGCTCGTCGCCGGCTATGCCGGCCAGCAGCGGCGCCTGTTCGATCCGTTCCAGTACACCTTCATCCAGGGGCTCCGGGGACTGAACCGGTGGACGAGCTTCTTCGCGTTCGCGCTCTTCGCAGGCCAGTTCATCTTCGTCTGGAACTTCTTCAAGACGCTCTTCGGCAAGACGGTTCGTGCCGGCGAGAACCCCTGGCAGGTGACGACGCTCGAGTGGACGGCGACCGGCTCGCCTCCGCCATTCCATAACTTCGATCGCATCCCCGAGGTCGTCCGCGGCCCGCACGAGTTCTCGAACCCTGAAGTGCGGCGCCTCACCGGCCGCGATTTCGCCGGGCAGTCGGAGGTGCTCCCGGGGAGCGGCGAGCCCGCGCTGGCCGCCGCGCGAGGCTGAGCGTGCTGGGCACGAATCTCGAGCGCAGTCCCGCCGCCGACCTGCCGGCGTCCGAGGTCCCCGAGCTGCGGCGCTACCGGCTGCGCCGGAGCGAGGACGAGATCACTTCCTATGTCGGGATGATCATCTTTCTCGGTTCCTGGGCGATGATGTTCGCGGCGCTGTTCTTCGCATATGCCGTGGTGCGGGTCCGCGCGCCGATGTGGCCGCCGCCCGACCAGCCGGCGCTTCCGATCCTCATCCCGGGTTTGAACACGGTGGTGATCGCCGGCTCGAGTGCGGCGGTCGCGGTCGCCGTTCGAGCTCATGCGCTCGGGCGGCAGCGCCGGGCTGCGATCGGCCTTGGCCTGGGCGCCGCTTTCGGCGCTCTTTTTCTCGCGCTGCAGGCGGTGGTCTGGGTCGGACTCTGGCGCGCCGGGCTCCTCCCGACCGGTGGTCCATACGCGTCAGTGTTCTATGCCCTCACTGCCTTTCACGCGCTGCACGTCGTCGTCGGCCTCGTCGCGCTCGGTGCGCTCGCGATCCGCGCCCAGCCGCCGCGAGGGACGACGCGGAGCGCCGTGCGGCTCTGGGGCATGTTCTGGCACTTCGTGGGCGTGGTCTGGGTGGCGCTCTACGTTGCGGTTTATCTGCTTTGACCACCGGAGGATCGGACATGTCATGCAAGGCCCTCCTCCTCGTTGGCTGTGCGGTCGCCAGCGCCGTCCTCGCGGGATGCAAGGGGTACAGAACGCAGGGATTCAAGGAGCCGATGAAGCTGGGGGGAAAAACGATCCCCGCCTCGGTGCTCACCGAGGGCGAACGCGCCTACGTTCTCCACTGCCGGGCCTGCCACGGCGACAAGGGCGACGGCAAGGGCCCCGCCGCGCTTGGAGTACGGCCTCCGCCACGCGATTTCACCCTCGGATCCTTCAAGTTCGGCGCCGTCCCCGGCGGCACGCTGCCGAACGACGACGATCTGGTGCGCGTCGTCCGCTTCGGTCTGCACGGGACCGCGATGCGCGCATGGGACGGGGTCCCCGAGAAGAACCTCCTCGCCATCATCCAGTATGTGAAGACCTTCTCGCCGCGGTGGAAGGACGAGGAGCCCGGCGAGCCAATCGTCCCGACGCCAGACCCTTGGCAGAACCAGGCAGCGGCCGTCGACCGGGGGCGGGCCGTGTACCACGGGGTGGCCCAGTGCCTCTCGTGCCACCCCTCGTTCGCTCCCAAGCGGTACATCTACGAAATCTCGAAGCAGCTCACGGGAAAGGGCAACACGCAGTTCCGCACGGACATGTACGGGTCCGAGCTGACGAAGAGCGAGTACGGGGTAAAGCTGCTCCCGCCCGACTTTTCGCGCACCGAGCTGCGCTCGGTACGGCCCGATCACCAGCTCGAAGACCTCTACCGCGTGATCGTGTCCGGCGTGGGCGGCACCGCGATGCCCACCTGGCGGGGCGCGCTGCCCGAGGAGGATCTCTGGGCGCTCGTCCACTTCGTCGACTCGCTCGTCAAACTGAAGGGGACGGATGCGCCACGCCGACTACGGGCGGATTGGCAGGCGAGCGACGCCACGTGGAACCCACCGCCGAATTGACGTACCTCACGACGGGATCGGACGGCCGCTAGGGCCTGCCCAGATGTGAAACCTTCGTTCTGGTCGGGCATCCTTCTGGTTTGCGAGGTTGTACATACAACCTAGTGTGGCCGGAGCGAGATCCGGCAGGAGACGCCCGATGACTGTCGGGTCCGCAGCGCTTCTCGGCATTTCCCTCTTCGGTGCGGCATGCTCGACCGCGCACAGGCCTCCACCGCTGCTTGCCCAAAATCGCGAGCTGGGATCGTTCGCCCAGGCAGCCGCCTGGCCGAACGCGGAGCCACTGATCGCGATCATTGCCGCGCAGGAATTCGTCGCTGCGCGCCACGAGCGGGACGGGTACGAGTACTTCCAGAAGCTGGCGCGTGAACAGCCGCATCGCCCCATCCTCCTTTCACTGGAAGGTCTTCTCCAGGCACGTTCCGCAGGACAGATCCCCCTGCTCAGCCGCGTCTCCTGGGTCGAGGACGCGATCCGCAAGCTCGACCGCGGAGCGAGCGCCGATCCCGGCGCCGGGCGTCTCTTGCGCGGCCTGGTCTTCGCCGATCTGCCCGAGCGCTTCGGCAAGGCAAAGCAGGCGGTGGCTGATTTGGAAGCATCGCTCGACATCCGCGAGAGCTTCCCCGGCGATCTCGATCGGGCGATCTACCGTGGATTGGCGCGGGCGTACCGTACCGAAGGCGAGGAAGGCCGTTCTCGAGAGATGCAGCAACGAGCGGGACTCCGTTCCCTCGAAGACGGCGAGGTCGCGAGCAACTTCTCCGTCGGATCCGAAGAGGGATTCCGATTCACGAATCCCAGGCTCGTGCGCGAGGCGGATGGCGTCTATATCGCCGAAGGATTCGATTTCGGGAACATCGCCTTCCTCGTCGATGGGGCCGGGGTCATCGCCATCGACACGGGGACGACGGCGGAGACTGCCGCTGCCGCGAAGAAGGCGCTGCGCCAGGTGACGGACGCGCCGATCCGCTTCGTCGTCCTGACGCACTCCCACTGGGACCACGTCGGAGGCGTGGCTGCGATCCGCGAGCCCGGCACGGTCGTGATCGCGCGGGCGAATTCCGTAGACGAGCTGAAGCGGATGCGCAGCTCGCAGCGGACCTTCAGCTGGTTCTTCGGCAGCCGGGCCGTTCCCCTGGACATCCGCGTGGACCGGACCGTTTCGTCGAACGAATCGCTGCGGCTTGGAAATCTCGAGATTCAGCTCATTCCCGTCAGCGGTGGCGAGACGAGCGATGCGCTCTTCGTCCATCTTGCCCGGCAAGGGTTGCTTTTCGTCGGTGACGCCTTCATGCCTTACGTCGGGCCGCCCTTCCTCTCGGAAGGCTCGCCGGATGGGTATCTCGAAGCGCTCGCGAAGGTGCGCGCGCTCGCGCCGCGCAGGTTGATCCATGGGCATCCACCGCTGACGCGGTATTTCAACATGGAGGCCGCGCCAGGCCTGGAGACGGCGCTACGCGATCTTCATGATCGCTACCTTCCAGACGTTCTCCGCAGCCGCCCGATCGCGGACATCCTGCACGACAATTACCTGCCGCTCTCGCTGCGCGAGACGCCGAAGGCGGTGCTGCCCTATCTGCTCGTTCGGGACCATTTCCTCGAGCGGCTCCATCAGCAGAACGCCGGCTACTGGCAGGCCGACGGCGAGGGAATGGAGTCCGTCACGCGCTCGGAGTGGGCCGCGTTGCTCGACGAGATGGGCCAGCGCAGCGAAGCTCCATTCGTGCGCGTCGTCGAAGACCTGCTGGGGCGCGGCGATGGGCCCCTGGGATTGAAGGTCGCCGAGATGGGGTTGCTTCGTCATCCCTCCAGCGAAAAACTCCAACGCGCGCGCACGAAAGCGCTCTCGATGCTCATCGAACGATACAGTCCGGTCGACCCGTTCCGGTTCATCATCTATTCGCAGTGGGCGAATGCCCCTCTGCCACCGGTTGCCGGTCCGGCGGGGGAGGCGCGATGAAGAAGGTGGATGCCGGGCAGATTGGGCGACTGATCGCGTCGGAGTGCCTGTCGGTGCGCGTCCGCCGTCTCGGGCGCGTGATCACCCGCATCTACGACGCGGCGCTCGCCCCTCATGGCGTCAGCGCGGCCCAGCTCAATCTGCTCTCCGCGATTGCGGCAACCGGCGGCGCGCGGGCGGTCGACCTCGCGCGCGTGCTCGAGGCGGAAAAGTCGACGCTCAGCCGCGACTTGAAAAGAATGGAGCAGATCGGCTGGGTGCGCGCCGGCCGCGCGGCTGGCAACGCTGGACGCCTGGTGACCCTCACGCCTGCGGGGTCGCGGCTGCTGCTCGAAGTACGTGAGGCCTGGGAGAAGGCGCAAGCGGCAGCGGAAGAGGAGCTGGGGAAGACGACCTTCGCCCAGCTCCGGAACGCGCTGCCGTCACCGTTGAAGGGTCCCGCCCGTCGGTCCGTCCGCGGCCAGGCGGCAAGCCCAGAGCACCGAAGCCGCGCCTTGCTCCACCGAGCGAGGCGCGCCGGGGCCGCCCATGTCCGTCCGCACCCATCCAGGGCAGGCGGCGTTCACGCGCGCGTTGGGAAGCTCGCCGGCAAACAGCCGCGTCAGCGCGTTCAACGCGGCTTTGCTCGGTCCATATCCTCCGGGTGGCCGCTCGCAGAGAGCGAGGATGTCCTCGATCGTCAGCTGCGGATCCTGCAGCTTGTGCCGCAGCGGCTCGGCCTGGTTCGAGAGGCCGCCGAGCCCACTCGTCACCATCACGACCCGCGCGCCTTTCGCCAGCTTGCCGGCAAGCGCCCGGGTCAGCAGAAGCGGCCCGCGCACGTTCACCGCCCAGATGTCGCGGGGCGACCCGGTGTACACGCCTGCGTTGTTGACCAGAACGTCGATCGGCTCTTTCACGCGCGCCGCGAGTACCGCCGGCGGGCGCCTTGCCGGGATCGCGCACTGCAAGGATGACGTCGTGGTCCTTTGCGAGATCGCGAGCAACGGCGAGCCCGATCCCGCGAGATGCTCCGGTGACGAGAGCGGTCGGCATGACCCGATCGATGCCACGATGGCCGCTCCGTTGCCAGGCACGGTGCGAATCTGCAGCATCGGCTCGGGCATCAGTTTGCATCGCGAGGACGTGGCGTGGCACTCACCCTGGCCCTGCTGTCGGCCGTCTTCTACGGAACCGCTGACTTCCTCGGCGGCTTCGCGGCACGTCGCGCGCCCACGCTCGCTGCGACTGTCTGGGCGCAGGGCATCGGCTTCGGCGTGGCGTTGCTCGCGCTGCCGATCTTTCCGGCTGCGTTGCCCTCCGCCGTCGAAGCGGCCTGGAGTATCGGCGCCGGCCTGACCGGTGGTCTCGGCGTCGCCATCCTCTACTACGGGTTTGCCGTCGGGCGCGTCAGCGTGATCGCGCCCGTGACCGCCGTCTGCTCCATTGCCATTCCGGTCGTGGTGGCCTTCGGCCTCGGAGAGCGGCCGCGCCCCCTCGCCATCGCCGGCATCGCGGTGGCCATCGCGTCCGTGGCGCTGATCAGCCGCCATCAGGATGCCACTGGCGGAGGCGGTCGGCGCGATCGTTCGCTCGCCATCGGGCTCGCCTGCGGCGTGGTGATCGGCGCGTTCTTCGTCTGTCTCGCGCGCGCCGGTAGCGCCTCGGGGGTATGGCCGCTTCTGATCGCCCGGGCCGCGTCCACCGCGGCGCTCGCTGCGGCGGCAGGCATGGCCAAGGTTCCCATCGCCATTCCGCGCAGTGTGCTCCCTGTAGTCGTCGCCTGCGGCGTGATCGACATGGTGGCGAACGCGCTCTATCTCATCGCCGTCAGGGAGGGACCGCTCGGCCTCGTCGCGACGCTCGCGTCGCTCTATCCCGCCAGCACCGTGCTGCTCGCCAGGGTGGTGTTCCGCGAGCGGTTGCAGCCGGTGCAGTCCGTCGGGTTCGCATGCGCGGCGGCCGCGATCGTGATGATCACGACCCGCTGACAAGGGAGAGCGCGCGCAAGACGGGGACGTTCTCGCGGATCTCCTCGGTCAGATGTGCGGCGATGATCCCGCGAGGCTGCGGCCGCGAGCGTCGCGGGCGCAACACGAGGTCCGCCGTGACGATCAGGTCGACGCGAAAGTCGTGGTCCGTCTCGGGCACTGCGCCGCGCAGGATCTGCAGCGGATGCACGGTCGTCGCGATGCGCGTGCGATCGTCGATGCAGCCCACCGTGCGGCAGAGGGCATACTCCAGATCGGAGTAGCCGCCGCCCTTGCCGAGGCGCGCGCCCGGGCGGGACACGGCGACGGATCCGGCAACCACGAGATCGATGTGCGGCAGATCACGGGGATCGACGGGGCGGCCCGCTTTGGCGGCTCCTCCGATCGATGCCGCAGCACGAAGATCGCGCAGGCGACGCGGGTCCAGCTCCCAGAAGCACCGCTCCTGCCGGAGGCGCGGCACGGCCATGTACACGATCTTGCCTTCACGCAGCGCGCGGAGCCGGACGTAGCGCTGCGGAGCATCGGGGTTGCACTTGATGGTCCGCGCGCTGCGCCACTCGTCGAGGCCGGCAAGACGATCCGCTGCCGCCGACGCCCCGACGAAGTTTGGAATCCGTCCGCGCGCTCCGGGGAACGCGGCTACGCGCCGCTCCTCCAGAAGCGACCAGATGCGATCGCGGATGGCCTGCTTGCGATCGTCCAAGGGCCGTCACCGCCAGCGTCGAACCGCGAGCATCCACGGCTCGAGCAGATGGAAAGTGCTGCTCGCGCCGAACCGCACGTACAACCCCAGGATGAGGCAGACGGCGAGGACGAACAACTCCATCTCCACCAGCGCCTTGGCAATCGAGATCCCGAGCAAGTCCCGCACGACGTATCCCCACGGCCCGGAGAGATGCCGACGCGCTTCCACGATGTCGGGAACGGTGCTCGTGAAGAACCGGATCACGTTGTAGGCGATGAGAACCCAGACGAGGGCGGATCCGAGCAGGCGCCCACCGAGCGGATTGCCCAGCCGGTGGACGCCGTACGCCGTTGCCGCCAGAAGGGCAAATTGGATGGCGGTGATGATCAAGCCGGTTTGCAGGCGTTCCCGCACCAACCGCCGGATGTAGTTGCGCACGAAATCGCGCGCGTACGTCCGCGCGCTGAAGGTTCCCGCGACGAAAAAGACCAGACGGGAGACCCAGGCCAGCATTGCAGCCTATTTCCGGGCGGACGGCTTTCGCTTCTTCTTCGCTGCTCGCCCCGGTTTGCGCCCACGTTCCTGCACGCCGTTCCCGGCTCGCGCCAGCTGCGCCTTGGCGGCGCTCAGCCAGTGCTGCCGGTACTCTGCCGCGCGCCGGCCAAGCCGCTCGAGGACGTCCTTCCCGTTCTGTGGTGCCTCGGCGTTGCCGCTTTCAGGGCGGATCTTCAGCTCGCTCAATCTTGCGAGCACGGGTTTCATCGCCCTTTCGGGGTTCAGGAAGAACTCGCTGCCGCGCACGCGGAGGAAGCTCCAGCCGAGCCGCTCGAGGATGGCCTGCCTCGCCATGTCCTCGCGCAATTGCTCCTCCGCCGCCGGCTTGTCACCGTCGCACTCGATGGCCAGGCGGCGCCCTCCACCCTCGACGACCAGGTCGATGGTGTAGTACCCGACCCGCCAGTGCGGCAGCACGCGATAGCCGGCCTCGAAGAGGCGGTTGTGCACCTCGTGCTCGAGCGGCGTTTCCGAGGCGTCCTCGGATTGCTTCAGCAGGAGCCTGACCGCCTCCGGGTCCTCGGCGTGCTGGATCAGCCGGCGCCGCAGGTCCTTGGGTTTCAGGTCGGCCGGATCGAGCGAGTGGATCACCCACATCTGGTCTCGCGCCCGGCTCGCCGCGACGTTGAAACGCTGCTTGAACATCGGCTCGCTGCGCAGGCGGAGCGGACCGTCGGCGGCGCTGTCCACAACGGAGAGGAACATGACGTCCCGCTCGTCGCCCTGGAACTGCGCCGCGTTGCCGCACAGGACCCTGCGGGACTCGTACTCCGCCGGCGGCAGGTGATGCAGCAGGAGCCGCTCGATCTCCAGCGCCTGGTCGTCTCCCACCAGCGAGACCACCCCGAAGCTCTTGTTCTTGTACTCGGGCTGATCGATGGCGGCCCGGATCAGCGAGGCGATGGCCATCGCTTCCGCCTTGTTGGTCTCGTTCACCGAGCGGCCGCTTTCCACCCGGAGCGCAATGATGTGCGGCTTCAAGGTGGCCTTGCTCGGGTCGCGCAGGGGGCGGATCCTGCCGCCGTAGCAGAGGTGGTTGCTGAACTCGATGATCTCCGGGACGCAACGGAAGTGCTCGGTGAGGCAGATGGCGCCTCCGCACGACTGCCGTGCAAGATCGTAGACGGAGATCTGGCCGTCGTAGAGCACCGAGTTGGGAATGTCTTCCAGATGCTCGTCGATGAGCTGCTGGACCACGGCGACGTCCTGGCCTACCGCCGACGGGCTCACCTGCTCGTGGTCTCCCACCACCACCACCCGGCGCGCCATGTAGAAGGGGATCAGCGCCATCACGTCGGCCTGGCTCGCCTCGTCCGTGATCACGACGTCGAAGCGCGTGGTGGGCTCGAACGTTTCCACCGCTCGCGCCAGCGGCATGATCCACACCGGCACCGCCGAGCGGCACTCGGTCATCTTCTGGCTGGCCTCGACGATCAGGCGGGGAACGCGCTTGCCCATCCCCTTGCCGATCCGGCGCACCATGTCGAGCCATCCGACCAGTGCCTGCTGCTGCTGGGACGTGGTCCTCCGCACCTGCGCTCCCCACGCGCGGCGCTCGATCAGCTCGGCCGTCACTCTCCTCAGCTCTGGTCCGAGCCGGTCGATCTCCTTCTGCAGCGCCGGCAGCGAGACCTTCCCCCTGCGCTCCAGCTCGTCGTGCAGCTGCCGCCACAACCAGGCCGCATGAGCGTCTCCGGGAGCAGACGACTTGTCGTGCGGCGCACGGCGTTCCTGGACCGCCTGCGCCCAGACCGGCGCCACCGCCTGCAGGGCGGCGAGAAGCTCGCGCCGCGTCGCCGCCGTCTTCCGCTGGCCGTCGAGCGCTCCGAGCCGCTGGTGCGCCTCGCGATAGTCCTTCGCGTCCAGTCGCTCTGCGGCGCGCAACAGCTTCGCCAGCACCGGCGCCGGCGGTCCTTCCTGCGGCACCGTCAACGCGCCCCGAAGCTCCTGGAGCTGTCCGTCCACCTCGCTGAAGCGAGCCATGTCCTTGCGCGCCTGGAAGGCCTGCGGCAACTGGACGCTGACCATCTCCTTGAGCCGCTGCAGGTGTCCCTCGCCGCCTTGCTCCCCGAAAAACTCGCGCCAGAGAAACCCGCGCTCCTTGAGCTCGTTCTCGACCGGCTGCCATTCTTCGGCGTGCCAGGCGAGGCAGCGGCGGATCTCCTCCGCAAACTCGGGGGCACCCTCCTGGGGCTCCTCCGAGAGCGACGCCCAGCCGGGAGCGCCCTGCGGCACCATCTGTCGGTCCCACCGTCCCCCGAGATTGCGCCGCATGATCGCGAGCTGGATCTGTTCCCGCAACGCCTGGAAGTGAGCGGCGCTCTTCGGCTCGCCGGACGCAACCTTGTTCTCGCCGATGAAGCGCTTCCACGCCCCGTGCGTCAGCAGCGCCAGCTTGCCGACGCTCTTGTTCTTCTTGAAGTAGGCAAGAATCTCCTCCGCGACCTGCAGCTGCTCCTCGAGCGGGATGCTTGCGGAGAGAGCGGGAGCGTGGCGGAGGACGTTGTCTTTCGCGTTGGCCTTCTCTTCCATCAGCTGGTCGATCATCCCGACCAGCTCATCCCACTCGACCCGCTGCTTTCCCCCCTCGTTGCCGGCGGCGATCGCGGCCAGCTTCCAGCGCCGGTCCCCGTCGAGGACCTCGACCGCCTTCACCGCCTTGGCGAGGAGCTTGTCCAGCGGCGCCGTAGCCGAACCATCCAGCGCCGTCTTCCACAGCTCCTTCCGATAGCTCCGGCTCGCCCTGGACAGATGAGCGTGCTCCTCCGCGACCTTGTCGAATTCTTCCGGGGAGAGCAGCGACTTCAGCTGCGGCAGCGGCCGCGCCAGCTCCGCCTCGTCTTCCCGGCTAAGCGCCTCGGTGCTCGCGTACAGCTCCGCGATCTCCGCCGCCGACAGCGGCAGCGGCGCGCCCGGCTGGATGGGAGCCGGAATCCAGGCGTGAGGCTGCGCCTCGTTCGCGACCTTGCGGGCCGCTTCCATCGGCGAGAGCTTCGTCTTCAGGAAGATCACGTCGCGGTACTCGTCGGCCCGCGCGTTGAAGAGGTCCTGGCGGTGCTTGCGCAACTGGGCGAGGAGCTCCTTGCGCTGCGCTGCGAGCTGCTCCGCCTCCGCCTCGAGCTTCTTCGGATTCCCGGTGGTGAGGCGCTCGATGATGGTGGAGACCGAGCCCTCGAGCTGGTTGCGGCTCTCGATGTCGCTCTCCAGCACGCTCACGGTCAGCGGCCGCAGCTTCTCGACGACGTGATCGCGCAGGACGCGCAGCGCCTTGGTGGTGTGGCTCGTGACCAGGACGCTCTGGCCTTGGGCGAGCAGGTGACCGATGAGGTTCGCGATGGTGTGCGTCTTTCCGGTTCCCGGAGGCCCCTGGACGAGCACGCATCCTTCGCGCTCCAGGCGCACCGCGATCCGGATCTGCTCGGGGTTCGCCGGCTTGCTGAGCAGCACGTCCTCGGGCTCGTCTCGCGGCTCGAAGGTCTCCGCCTTCTCGTCCTCGGCGGACGGGGGGTCGAGACCGACGATCTTGAGAAGCGCCAGCGGCAGGTCCTGCCGGCTGTCGAGATCGTCGAGCGTTCCCTCGATGGCGGTGGCGAAGCCCAGGGTCCGCGTGCGGAGGAAGAGCACCGGCGCGCGGCCGATCTTCGGGTCCTCGGCCTCCTTCTCCGGCGGCCCTTCGGCGAACTGCCCGCGCGGCGAGAGCTGCACGACGAACCGGCGGAGAAACTCCAGCGTATCGTTGCCGCCCAGGGGATGGAACCCTCCGCGATCCAGCTCCTCGCGGCAGCGCGCGAGGACCTTGGGCTCGATGTCCGGCATGGAGCGGAAGAGGGCGGAATACAGCTCCACTTCCTTCCCGGTTTCGATGAGCGTGAACTCGGGGACGCTCGGATCGAAGGCGAGCTGGATGCGCTGCAACAGGATGGGGTGATAGATGCTGGCTTCGCCTTCCTCTCCCCGCTTCCAGCTCAGGATTCCGTTACCCAGCACGAGCTCGATGTGCTCGGCCTCGCGCTCGATCCGGCCGTAGAGCTCGTAGAGCTGCTCGAAGATCTTCATCGCCGCGCGCGCGGGCCGCTCGACGTTCGCCCAGTTCTGATGCTGCGTCTTCCAGCGCTCGTAGGCTTCGACGCGTCGAGGCTCGGCGTCGAAGCGGAGGGGTTCGGTGCCGTTCGCCTTGGTCTCGGAGACCGCGACCTCTCCCTCGGGATCTTCCCAGTCGCCCTCGAGCCAATCCGCGATCGGCATCGGCGGCTGCGGCGCCTGCGCGAACGTGGGCCGCCCGACCTTGAGGACGAAGTCGGTCTCTTCTTGCCCGTTGGAGAAGCGCCGCTGGATGGAGGGATGGTCTGGAAGGTGGCGGAACCAGAGCGTCCAGGGCTGCTCCGACAAGTCCCGCTTGGCCGGGTTGCGGTGCTCGTTGAGCGCCTTGAGGTAGCGGAACACCCGCGCGATCCGCTCCCGGCCAAGATGATGCGACTTCGCGTCCGACATATCCCCTCGCGGCTGGAACTCGACGTTCGAAGCGAGTGCTCGAAGAGGACAGCTTGCCCTCGAAGCGGGCCGCTCCGCTAGGAATCAATCGCCCCCGACGGAAGAAGTGGAGGCGCTGCTCCTACTCGGGGGAACGAGCGCGGCACACCCTCTCGCAGTAGCTGCGAATGTGCGCAAGCCGCGCAGTGGACGGCGCGAGCAGCCGTACTAGTGTGGCCCGGACCACCCGATGCTGACGAGAAGCCTCCTGCAGTGCCGCGCATGTCGTCTGACCTGGTTTCCGCAAAGGGGATCGGGCGCCGCGTGTCCTGCGTGCGGAGGAACGAAGCTCGGTGGAACGTTCGAGCTGTTTCACGCGGGGATCGCGCTCATCGCGCTGGGGTTGATCGGCTGGTTCCTCCGCCACGGGCCGCTCGGCGAGCAATTCGGGACGACGCTTCCCGCGATCATCCAGGCGAAACGCCTCACTGCGAACGTCGAGCGAAACAACCAGGTCTCCGTCCCTGCCAGGAAGAGCCAGGTCTACGTCCCTGCGAGGAAGAACCAGGTCCTGGTCTCTTCCAAGAAGATCAAGTCCACCAAGGTCAAGGTCAAACGCCGCCCCAAAAAGGCGAAAACGAGGAGCAAGCATGTACAGCGCTGAGATCAGCCGCAAGAACCCGGGGTGCTTCATCTTCCTTCTGGATCAGTCGGCCTCGATGGAAGATCCGTTCGGTGGCAGCAGCGATCGGCGCAAGGCCGACGAGCTGGCCACCATCATCAACAAGCTCATCCACAACCTCTCCATCCGCTGCGCCAAAGGCGACTCGATGTACGACTACTTCCACGTGGGAGTGATCGGGTACGGCCAGGACACCGTCGTGAAGTCGGCGTTCGACGGGGCGCTGACCGGCAAGGACCTGATCCCGATCAGCGACCTCGCCAACAACCCGCTGCGCATCGAGGATCGCACCAAGAAGGCCGACGACGGCGCGGGCGGCCTGGTGGAGCAGACGGTGAAATTCCCGCTCTGGTTCGAGCCCAGGCACGTGGGCGGTACGCCGATGAGCTCCGCCTTCAAGATGGCCGCGGAGATCGTGCAGAGATGGGTGGCGGAGCACCCCAAGGGCTTTCCCCCCATCGTGATCAACATCACCGACGGCGAAGCGACCGACGGCGATCCGGTCCCGGAGGCGAAGGCGCTCTGCTCGCTGGGAAGCGACGACGGCGCGGCGCTGGTCTTCAACATCCACCTCTCTTCGGCGGCAGCGAACCCCATCGAGCTTCCCGCCAGCGACGAGGGCCTGCCGGACAAGTTCGCCAAGCAGCTCTTCGAGATGTCCAGCAGCCTGACGCCCTTCATGATCGGCCGGGCCAAGGAGCTGGGAATGCCGGCCGGTGACGGAGCGCGCGGGTTCATCTTCAACGCGCAGCCGATGCAGGTGATCCAGTTCCTCGACATCGGAACCCGTCCCGCGAACCTCCGGTGATTGACGCTCTGCACCCGGTCAGCGCGGCGCCGTTCTCGATCGAGGCGTTCTCCTGCCAGAAGGCGGGGAACGCCCGATCGGAGTACGAAGACGCGTGGGCAGTCCGCGGCTCGGATTCGCCCACGCGTTGCCGCGTCGCGGTCGCCGATGGAGCCACGGAGAGCAGCTTCTCGGCGCTGTGGGCGGCGCTGCTGGTCGAGAGCTTCGTCCGCGGGCGCTCGCACGGTCCGGACTTCTTCAAGCATCTGGGAGCGATTCGACGGCTGTGGCGGCGGAAGATCCGCGGTCGCCCCATGGCCTGGTACGCCGCCGAGAAAGCGCGTCGCGGGGCGTATGCCGCGTTCGTCGGCGCCTCGCTGAACGCGGTGAATCGCGGCTGGCGCGCGGTGGCCATCGGCGATTGCTGTCTGCTGCATGTCACGGGAGCGCCGCCGAATCGGGCGCTCGCGAAGGCCTTTCCACTGACGCGCTCGGAAGAGTTCGGCTCGAGCCCGTTCCTGGTGGGCTCGATGAAGAAAAACGACGACGATCCGCTGCCGCACGTTCGCGTGACCGAGGGAGTCCTCGAGGCGAACGACATCCTCTTCTTCGCTTCCGATGCGCTGGCGGCCTGGCTTCTGCGGCGCGCGGAAAGAGGAGAACCGGCCTGGGACGCGATCGAGGGCATCCGGACGCGGGAAGACTTCGAAGCGCTGGTGGCGCAGGCGCGAGAAGACAAAACGCGCAACGACGACATGACTTTGGTCCGGCTGCAGCGGAACGGTGGGGAGAGGGGCGCGATCTAGATGGCCACTTGGCCCGATCTCACCGAGTACCACGAGGCGCTTCAGTACCCGGAACGATCCCTCGGCGATCACGGGCTGCAGAAGGCGCAGATCGAGAAGGACCGCTTCGGCATGCCCAAGCCGGCCACTGGCGGGAACGCCGTCGCGTACAAAGCGACCGAGGGCCAGAACGTCTGGGCCGTGCGCTGCTTTTTGAGGCCGATCTCCGACCACGCCGAGCGCTACGCGGCAATCTCGAAACATCTACAGAAGAACGGCGCCGCCCATTGCACCAAGTTCTTCTATCTGGCCGACGGGCTCCGCATCAAAGGCGGCACGTTTCCAATCGTGAAGATGGCGTGGGTGCAGGGTCCCAACCTCGATCGCTTCGTCGAAGGCGTGCTGGACAAACCCAGGGAGCTCGCAGCGCTGCGAGAGAAGTTCCGGGCCTTGGTGAGGGACATCGAAGTCGGGAAGTTCGCGCATGGTGATCTGCAGCACGGGAACATCCTGGTCAGGGGAAGGGACCTGCTGCTCATCGATTACGACGGCATGTGGGTCCCGGCATTGATCGGGCGGCAGGCCACCGAGATCGGCCACCGCGCCTACCAGCATCCGAAGCGCGGCATGACGGACTACGGTCCGTATCTGGACCGGTTCTCAGCGCTCGTCATCTACCTCTCGCTGCTGGCGCTGGAGGTCGATCGCAAGCTCTGGGACCAGTACAACACAGGCGACAACCTGCTCTTCGTCCGCGAAGACTTCAATGAGGCCGGCAAGAGCCCCATCTGGAGCGATCTCGCCGCGCTCAAGAACGCCGAGGTGTCGTACCTGGCCGGCGTGCTGGCCGCGATGGTGCCGCGGCCGGTGAAGGACCTGCCCCGGCTGGAGGCCGTCCTCACGAAGTCCGCGGGGCTGAAGCCGCTGCAGCTGAAGGCTGGCGGGCCCAGGGCTCCGGAGAAGCCTAGGTGGAGCGACAAGCCGTCGAAGAGCGGAACGGCGGCGGACCTCGCCTCCCAGTGGAAGGTGGTGTGGACGCGTCCCGGAGAGAAGATGGAGACGCGCTGGAAGAAGGAGATGAAGGACGGCCCGGTGGTGGTGGAAAGCGAAGTCGAGGTGGTCGCGCCCAATCCAGTCCCGGTTGCAACCATCGCGTTGGGGGCGCTGGCGGCGGGAGTGCTGATTGGAACCAGCGTTTCGCCGGAACTGGGGATGGTCGCTGCCGGCGGGGGCCTCCTGGTCACCCGCGGCATCACGAAACCCCGGAAGAAAAGAGCCTTCCACACCGTCATCCGACCCATCGAGCAGCAGGTGCTGGAGCAGGCCAAGGTCGCGGTGCCGGGGCACAAGTCGGCAGTGACCTCATTGCAATGCACGGCGGATGGCAGGCGGCTCTCCGTCGTCACGAAATTTGGCGAGTGCGCCATCTGGGAGCTGGATACCGACGGTTACAAGGTCAGCTCCGTCCGACTGCCGCCGTTCGAGCAGTCGGCTCCGGCCTCGAGCAATCCGAAGGCAGCGATGGTGACCGACAAAGGCATTCTCGCGGCCGATCTCGTTTCGGGGTTGAAGGTCGATCTGCCGGTGGACGCCTCGAACCGCGCCTGCGCGGTGGCGATGACGGCGGACGGCGCCAAGGTGGCGGTTGGCCAGCAGCAGGGCCAGGTACACGTGGCCGAAGTCATGACCAAGAAGATGCTGGTCCAGATCTCCGGAATGAGCTCGCGCGTGACCGCGCTTGCGTTCTCGGAGGACGCGACCTTTCTCGTGATCGGATGGATCAACGGCACCGTGCAGGTGCACCGGCTGACGCCCAAGGCGGAGAAGGTCGCCGAGGGCGGGCATCATCGCACCGCCGTGACCGCGCTGGCGGCCGCGCCGAAGGGACAGGCGTTCGCATCGGCCGACGACTCCGGCCAGGTCGTCCTCTGGGGAAAGAACGGACAGAAGCAGGCAACCGCGACCGCAGGAGGCCGCGGCGTCAAGGCGCTCCTGTTCCTGGGCGACCAGGCGCTCGCGGCCGGGTGCGCAGATGGCACCGTGAAGGTCCTGAATCCGTCGAGCGGAGCGGTCCTGGCGACGCACAGCCTCGGCGCCACGGCGATCACTGCGCTGGCATTCGCCAAGGAAAAGCTGGCGCTCGCGGCAGGAACGCAGTCCGGTCAAGTGACGCTGCTCGCGCTGGAGACGTGAGCGGCCGTCAACTGCCCTTCAAGCGCTCGTAATAGTCGAGCGCGCCGGGATGAAAGGGAACCGGCGCCGGACTTCGCAGCGAAGCCTTCTTCGCAAGCGGTCCTTGGCCACGAGATTCGACCAGCGCCTGCGCGATTTCTCGCGCGCGCTCGCGGGCGAAGCCTTCGAGCACGACGAGCAGGTCGCCGCCGACGACCGCGACGGCGCGCAACGGCACCTTGCCGGAGTCGGCGAATTCCCCGCGCCCCTCCAGCGCCTCGACCGCGATGGCTGCGGGAAGCAAGCCGACCTGGAGCTGGCCGCTGGTCAGGAGCTTGACCACCTCGACGGGCGACCTGGCCGCAGCCGGGACCGCCTTCGTTTCCGGCCAGCGCGCTTTGATGGCGGAAGCGACGGCGCTCGCTACGTCCAGCGCCCCGGGGCGCATCTCGTCGGTCACTACCACCAGGTGCGCTGCCCGGTACGCGTACCACTGGCGGTACGGGGAATGGCCGGGCAACAACGCCGCAGCCACTCCCAAAAGCATCAGGGTGACGAGCCTGCTCCTCATGGACCCGTTTCGAAGATGTCGAGCTGGAGGAAGTTCGAGACCACGTAGTTGGGCACGTCCACGAGGTTGCTGATGTGGAGATCACAGGCGACGCTACAGAGCAGGTATGCCTGCTCCGCGGTCAGCCGCGAGGGCGCCGGCGAAGTCGGCCCGGTCAGCAGGGCGATCATCTTGAGCAGCGCGTCGCGCGACGCCAGCGTCACGTCCTCCGACTCGTTCCTGAGCGGGCGCAGCAGGTGGTTGGAGTTCACGTCGATCCACAGCTCCGGCGCCATCACCACTCCGGCCGGCTTGACCGGGATGCCCATGGTGGCGACGAAATGGTCCGGGGCGAGATCCTTGAGGACGCCGGGGGTGTTGCTTTGGAATCGTGGCCAGTTGCCGAAGGCCGCCGCCTGGCCCTTGCGAACGTCGACCTTCACGGTGACGATCGCGTTCATCTCGATGGCGGTGCCGGAGACCTCGCCATCCCCCTGCGCCCAGTGCACGTCGCCGACGGAGAGGCCGCACCCGTCGATGAAGCAGGGGAAGAGCAGCGTCGTTCCCTTCACCATCTGCTTGACGTCGGTGTTCCCGCCGTTCTCGCGCGGGGGAATGGTGCGCAGGCAGCGGTCCCTGAAGCGGCCGTGGGGGCCACAGATGTGTTTCGGCACCGCGTCTGTCGGCTCCGGAGGTAGCACGAATCCCTGCTTCGCCCGAAGCTCCTCCTCGCGGGAGAAGGCGGTCTCGATCTCGAGATCGCCCAGTTCGACGCCGATGGTGCCGGCAAACCCATGCAGCGGCAGCCGCACGCCGGGTAGATCGCGAGAGGTCGCATAACGTGTCCCGTTGACCGGTGGGGCGCCCAGCTCCCAGTGGGCGATGGCGGGATCGGTGAAGACGTCGCGGAGGAAGCCGAAGCCTGGGACCGCCACCGTGTACCCGAAGTTGTCGGGACCGGGACTGACATCGATCATCGTTACGGCGAGCACGTCGCCCCGCTGGGCGCCCCTCACAAATAGCGGGCCGGTAAGGGGATGGATCAGGTTCAGGTTGGCCGCTGCCACCGTCGCCGGCGTGGACGTGCGGTTGAAGGGATTGTCGAACGCGTCGCGGGTCTCGAAGATCACCGTGTCCCCGGCGTTGGCCTCTGCGGCCTCCGGAATGTCGGGGTGCCAGCGGTTGTGGCAGGTACGGAGCGGATCCTCGCCGCACGGCACGGGGACGCCTCCGGCCCCTCGGCTCACCGGGATGCGAACGGTCTTGGCAGACGAGGGCCACGCCGCAGCAGCAGCGGCGAGCGCAGCCGTGATCAGCAGCCTCTTCATGGTTTTCCCCCTTGCACGCGGGGCCATACGCCCCCGCGAGCGCGATTGTCAACTCAGGTCAACGTCGTGCCGTGCCGCGAGCAGATGTTCAAGCAGAGCCATGCGACGGGCCGGCGTGCTCCTTAACTTCAGACGCACCTCGAAGGAGGTCCTTCGCATGCTGGCAACCAAGGATGGAGTGGCCACCGTCGCCGTCAGGAACCTGAACGCAGCGAAGAAGTTCTACGAAGGCACGCTCGGCCTGAAGCGCGCGGATTCTCCGGAGCCCGAACCGCCCGTGTACCAGGCGGGGAAATTCCGCTTGCTCGTCTACGAGTCGAAATACGCCGGAACCAACCAGGCGACAGCCGTCACGTGGGATGTCGGATCCGACCTGGAGAAAGTCGTGCAGGGGCTGAAGGCGAAGGGAGTGGTGTTCGAGCAATACGACTTGCCGGAGATGACCCGGAGGGCGACATCCACCAAGCGGGGCGGATGAAGCTGCGTGGTTCAAGGACCCCGTCGGCAACATCCACGCCCTGGTCGGCGGCTGAGCTCGCGGATTCATCCCCGGGAGAGCTTTCTTTCCAGAATCCTAGCGCCCGTGTGCGACAGTAGACCACTCGGGGACGGACGCGGGTGGAAATCGCGGACGAACCGACGGATCGCAATAGAGTGGACTGGTCATGCGCGATTCGCTTCCTGGCGGCAGCGTAGCAAAGCTTTACGCGACTCTCTGGCGCCACGCCGAAGGGCGGCGTCACAAGGTGGTGCTCTTCGTCATCCTCCTCGTCCTCGCCCAGATTGTCCGGCTGACCATCCCCTGGTTCTTTGGCGAAGCCGTCAACGCGCTCCAGGCGCATGGCATGGAGGGCATCACCCGGGCGCGCAACGACCTGCTCCTGATGCTCGCTGCCGTCGGCGTCGCCTGGACGATGCACGGTCCTGCTCGCATCCTCGAGCGATTCACCGCCCTCGTCGTGCGCGAGCGCTTCGCCGACGCGCTCCACGTAAAGGCGCTTGCCCTGCCTGTGCGCTGGCACGAGCAGCACCATTCCGGCGACACGCTGCACCGGATGACGCGGGCGACCACCTCGCTGGCCTCGTTCGCCCAGTCGCAGTTCATCTATCTGCAGAACACGGTGAGCATCGTCGGACCCATCGCCGCACTCTTCCTCATCTCCCGGGCGACGGGAGCAGCGGCGCTGGCCGGCTACGCGGCCATCGGGTACTTCGTGGTGCGGATCGACGCGTTCATGGTCCTTCTCGTGCGCGAGGAGAACCGCGCGGACAGGCGGTACAACTCCGCCCTCGTCGACTGCCTGGGAAACATCGCCACGGTGCTGACGCTGCGGCTCCAGGAGCCGATGCGGATGATGCTCAGGTCGCGGCTCCTCGCAGTCTTCGCACCGCTCCGCCGCAACATCGTCTTCAACGAAGTGAAGTGGGGCGGAATCGACCTGCTCAACAGCGGAATGCGCACCGGCCTGGTGGCCCTCTATGCCTGGCTCGACTTCCGCCAGCACGGAACCATCAGCGTCGGGACCGCGGTGGTGGTGCACCAGTATTCCCAGCAGGTCGGGAACGTGGTCGCGTCGATGGCGATGCACTGGAACGATCTCGTGCGCCAGAAGACCGAGGTTGGGGACGTCGACCCCATCTTTGCCAGCCCGGCGCGGTCCGTCGACAATGCCGCTGTGCCGAGGACCTGGCGCGACATCCGCGTCGAGGGCGTGCGCTATGTCCATCCTGCGGCCGGTGTCGGACGGCCCGCGCTCGACGACATCTCGATGGAGCTCCGCCGCGGGCAGCGGATCGCGCTCATCGGCGAGAGCGGCGCGGGGAAGAGCTCGCTGCTTCGCGTGCTGGCCGGCCTGGTCGACGCGGAACGCGTCTCGATCACGGTGGACGCGACACCGCATCCCCACCTGAAGCACCTGGGCGCGGTTTCCCTCTTGTTGCCGCAGGACCCCGCCGTATTCGAGTCGAGCGTCCGCGAGAACGTCACCATGGGGCTGCCGTATCGGGAGGCTGACATCGACCGCGCCTGCGAGCTGGCCGGCCTCACCTCCGTGATCGCGCAGCTGCCTCAGGGCTTCGACACCCTCATCTCTGAACGCGGGCTCAATCTGTCGGGAGGCCAGAAGCAGCGGCTCGCGCTGGCCCGTGGCCTGCTCGCGGCGAGCGACGTCGGCCTGGTCCTGCTGGACGAAGCGACCAGCAGCGTGGACGCGTCGACCGAGGCGGAGATCTACGATCGCGTGATGAGCGCGTTCGCCGGCGCGTGCATCGTGTCGTCGGTCCACCGGCTGCACCTGCTGCGCCGATTCGACACCGTGATGGTGATGGAGCAAGGGCGGGTCGTCGACAGTGGCGCGCCCGACGAAGTGAGACAGCGCCGGCCCGACCTCTTTGCCCATTCCGCGATGGAAATGGTCGCCGAGACGCGCGCCGCCTGATTTCAGCTCGCCGCGTCCTCCACCATCCGCAGCCCGAGCACCGCCGCCAGGATCCGGCCGATCGCTCCGAGGAGAAAGAGCAGGTGCATGGCCACCACGAGCCCTGCGCGCGTCGTCAGGAAGTGCGCGATCGCCGCGCCGCACGTGGATGCCAATCCCGTGGCCAGTCCGCCAGCCGACGCAACCGCGGCAAGAAAGTATGCGCGCCCCGGCGCCCAACCGGCCGCCGACGGGGAGCGCGCCCACCATGACGCCGTATCCTGCCATCAGCACGCCGCAGAGGGCAGCGTCCAGCGCAAGCATCCAGAGAAAGCCCCAGCCGGCAAACATCCAGAGCGCCGGCGACAGGGTGAGACCCACCGCGCAAGCGACGACGATCCGGCGCGGGCCGGCTCTTTTCAACAGGCTGGCCCAGACGGGCGCGGCGAAAGTGCGCAGCGCCGCCACTCCGCTGCCGAACGCGGCCATGCGCGCAAACCCGGCACGCAGCTCGCCAAAGATGTGGAGTGGATAGAAGGCAGCGGCGAGTCCCGTGGCCGTTCCCCAGGCGACCTCGAAGGCGAGGGCGCGGCGGGCGACGTCGGTTCGCAGCGGCGCCAGCGCCTCTTGCAGGGTCGGCGCAGAGGTCTCGGCGTCCGGCGCAGGCTCATGCTGGAGCCGCAGGAGAAGCACCGTACAGAGGCCAGCGGCTGAAGCGGTGAGCGCGAGCGCCGTCAGCACGGCGCCGGCGGCGGCGGCATTCACACCGCCGTCGAGGGCGACGCCGGCCGCGAACGACCCTGCCACGCTGCTGACCGCGCAGAGGACGTTGCGGCGTGCGAAGTACCGTCCGTGCAGCGGGCGGGGAACGAGCTCTGCCATCCACCGGGTCCAGGAGCTGTTCGCCACGACGCCCAGGATCGCGGATGCTCCCGCGCAGCAGAGCAGCACGATCTCCTTCACGAACGGCGAAAACCGCAGGAAAGGAAGGATGGCGAGCGGAAGCATCGTCTGGCGCGATACCGCTACCGCCGCCAGGGCAGTACGGCGCGGACCCGCTCTGCGCGACAGCATCGCTGCCGGCAACTGCAGGAGCTGAGCGGCGAACGGGAGAGCGCCGAGCAGGCCGAGCAGCACCGGCCCGAGTCCCAGATAGATGGACCAGGCGGTGAGGACGCCGCCGGTGGCGCAGGCGCCGACGACCTCGGCGACGACGCCTTCGACCGCGGAGATCCGCAGCGAACGACGAAGCAGGGGATGGAGGGGCAAGCGGCGGACATAGCCCCGAGCGCCCGGTAGTACGCAAGGCGGTCGAGGTGCCGCTCACTCCGACCCAGCCAAGCGCCCGCCTGCTCGCGACCGTGCGCGTTCAGCAGCGGAACGAGAGCGGATCGATGCCCAGCCGGCGGAGCCAGCGCTGGACCTGCGTGCGCCCCTTGCCCATCGCGCGCGCGACCGCAGTGACGTTGCCGCCGTGTTGCCGCAGTAGCGCGACCAGATTCTCATGCCGGCTGCGGTCTTTATCCTGTTTGGACGGCGGCGGCGTTGTGCCCGCCTGAGGCTCCCGACTCTGGAGGCTGGACGGGAGATGCTCGAGCTCGATGCGGCCTTCTCGCGAAAGCACGATGGCACCGGACAGGCATTTCTCCAGCTCGCGCACGTTCAAGGGCCACGTGTGCAGCAGCAAGGCGCGCGCCGCCTCGGGGGAGAACGTCACGCCATCCGCCGCTTCGCCGGCCAGCTTGCGCAGGAGAGCAGCGATGAGGAGCCCGAAGTCTTCGCGCCGCTCCCGCAACGGCGGCAGCGAGAGAGTGAAACCGGAGAGGCGGGCGAGCAGATCGGATCGGAAGCGCTCCTCGTCGACCAGCGCGTCCAGGTCGCGGTGGGTGGAAGCAATCACGCGGAGGTCGACCTTGACCGGATGCGTGGCGCCGACTGCAAGCACCTCCCCTTCCTGGAGGACGCGCAGAAGCGCTGCCTGCGCGGGGAACGGCAGGTCGCCGATTTCGTCGAGCAGCAGCGTCCCCTTCTCGCTGCTGCGCACCAGGCCGGGCCGATCCTCCGTCGCACCCGAGAAGGCGCCTTTGCGATACCCGAACAGCTCGGACTCGACGAGGGTCGCTGGCAGCGCGCCGCAATTGACGGCGAGGAAGGGGCCCGGGCGGCCGGAGACGTGGTGGATGGCGGACGCGATCACTTCTTTCCCGGTGCCCGTCTCCCCCCGGATCAGGATCGGCACGCCCGAGCGCGCCATGAGCACGAGGCGCTCCAGCTGCGCGCCGAGCACCGGCGACAGCGTCGCAAGCCCCGGTGCCGCAGGACGCAGCTCGCGCGCATCGAGAAGCTCGGGGTTGCTGGCCGGAAGCGCCTGGCGGTAGAGCAAGAAGCTGTGGCCGAGCTCGAGTACGGCGCCGTCCGCGAGCGTCGCGCTTTTGACCTGCTTTCCGTTCAGCCAGGTGCCGTTCTTGGATCCCGCATCCTCGACCACCCAGCTCCCCAGGACGCTCTGCAGGCGCGCGTGCGCCGAGGACATGCGCGGATCGGGAATTCCGATTCGCAGGACGGTCACGCGGTCCTCTTCACGGCGCTCGATCGACAGGGAATCGGCGCGCCCGATCGTCACCACGTCTGCATCGTCAAGACAGAAGCGTGCGCCGGGCTCAACGGGACGGTCGCAGCGGAGCGTCAGGAACAGGTGCGGCTGCCCGGCGGCCGTTGGCGGCGTCCGTTCGTCGGTGCGGCTGATCGTTCGCGCCGGTTCCATGCTCTAATGTACGACAGACTCGCCTGCGACGCAGAAGGCGCAGGTGTGTGACCTCTACTGCTTCTTGATCGTACGGGTCGCGATGTTGCCTTCATCGACGCGGATGAAATTACCCTCGGTCCCATCTCGAGCGATGAAGTTCCCGTGCACTCGGAATCCAGAGTGTACGTCGCCGCGACGTTCTTTCTGACGGCGATCGCGCCGCCGCGGCTTTGACTGGACACCCCGGACATCTTGCTTTCTCCATCGAAGGTGAACACCCCGGCGAAGACGCTGGGCAAGCCGGTGGTGTGTGCGTAGGCGGGAGCATCTGCGCGCCCGGTGAACAGGTAGTTGCCGTAAAGCGTGGCTGCCGAGCATTCCTCGTCGTGATTCTTTTTCTCCCCTGCATTTGCAACGCCGGGGACGATCATGCCGGCGATCACCAGACTCATGGTCATCAGGATTGGCTTCATGTCGATTTCCTCTTTGGCTGTTGGGTCACAACGTGATTCGAGCCACGCGGTCCGCCTCGCCGGGACGGCGGGCATCACCGCTGCTGCTGTCATCAGCAAGGGCCGGGCCATCACGGCGAAGACGCCACGAAGCAGAAAATCCTCCACCTCTGCACAACGGTGGAGGGCTTTCTGTTCCAGATTGCGTAGCGAAATCAGAATGGGCCGGTGATCGCTCCCGCGGAACTGACCCAGAACGTTCCCTTGGTCGCTGTCTGGAAGGTCCCGGCGGTGATCCACTGAACTGCTGCGTCGTGCAGGGTGGCGTGCGGCCCTTTCCAGCCCGACGATGATGCCGATCCTTCCCAGAGCGCGTTGTGCGACGCACAGTCGATCTTGATGAGCACTTTGCTGGAGCTTCCGAGATTGTTGTAGATCTTCTCTTGTTTCGCGGTCGGATTCTGGTTGTCCCGCAGGCCGGACATGACCAGCGTCGGCACTTGGACCTTCGCAGTGGTGGTGGGGTTCCAGTTCAGCAAGTCCCAGGTTGGAGCGCGCCGCACGCCGCCGGTCAGCGCATCGGATGAACCCCAACTGCTGCCGAGAGGATCGCGCATTCGCGCCGAGGTCCAGATCGCATCGAGAATCGCCGGGTCCCGCTCCCCGGGGCACACCTTGGGGTCGCTGGAAAGCTGGCCGCTCCAGGGAGTGAACGCTTGCGTCCGATCCGCGACGAGGAGCGCAAACGACTGCGGGTTCCCTGCGCTCTCGAACTCTGATGCAAGGAAGATCAACCTTTCCACCTTCGAGGCATGCGTGCTCGCGTAGGCACCAACGACGTTGCCACCGCGCGACCAGGAGAAGAAGGAAACCTTTTCGACGTCCACTTCCTCGAGGACATGGTTGACGACCACGGCGAGCTGGTCTCCGGCTGCATTCGTATTGGTGAAATGGAACGGAGCCGGGGGACTGGGGCAAGCCGCGCTCAGTGGGTTCGGCACGAGAAGTCTCAGCTGCTCGGCCTGACTGGTGCTGCAGGGATCGTCCAACTCGAAGCGGGACGACAACCCGTAGCCCAACAGGTTGACGGCGAACGTCTCGACGCCGGCGCGGGCCAGGCTCTCCATCAGGCTGTATTCGTAAGCCTTGTCATTGCGGCCCCGCTCCTCGTCGGTCTGGGGATGCACGACCTCGGGAGCCTTGGGGTACTGGAGGTCGAAGGTGGTGACGCTTTCGGTCGTGGCGCCGGCGACGAGGATCACCGCGTGGGCCGCGCCGCCATTGGGATGGCTGCACCATCCATGCTCGTAGACGGGCGAGACGCGATGGATGTCGAGCTCGGCCCGCTCACCCATGGAGCGCGGCAGGGTGGACACGACGTGCAGCAAGTAATCCTTCCGCTTGACGCCGATCGGCGAGCATTCTCCTTTTGGGTTGCCATGCGCGATCTGGGCTGACGCGATCTGCTTGGTGCCGTCCGAGGACGAGTCTGTACCGCCGCAGCTCCAGCAGCCGACGGCGGCGATCGCGGCAAGAACATCGACTGCGAATGATCTGATCTTCATGTTCTTCTCTGTGCAAGAGGCCTGGCGCACATGTCCGGACGCGCCGGGGCGAGCGGCCGTTCACGGGGATCTCCTTCGGTATTGCGGAGTGCTGCAGATCGCGTGCCCCGGGGTCCCCCCGCGTGACGCCCGCGCGCGTTCCAGAGGGCAATGGTTCTGGGGCGCCTCGCGGCGCCGCTACGGCGCCTCTATTTCTTGCGGGCCCGTCATTTCAGGCCCTCCACCAGGAACAGCTCGGAGAGCTGGCGGACGTGCCCGTATGCATAGGATCTCGCATCGGGCGTGATCTGCACCCTGCCGCTAAAGGGGACTCCGGTAAGATCGGCAGGGCCCAGCACCTTCCAGACTTCCTTGCGCCGAGTGCCGAGATCGAGCCGGTACACCGTGCACGGCGCTTCGCCATGCCGGAAGGCGTAGAGGGTACGACCATTTTCGCTCCAGGCGAACGGGAAGTCTCCCTTGTCCAGCTCGGGGAGCGGCTCCGGCTCACCTCCCTCGAGCGGGTAGAGCGCAGACCGACCCTCTGCATCTCTGGCGGCAACGAGTGAGCCGTCGGGGGATACCGCGTAGATCAAGCTCATGCCTTCGGGCGTGATGGCCCTGAGCGGTTCTCCTCCCACGTACAGACGCACCGCAGATCCGGGCGCCCGCCCGGCGATGACCACGTGCTTGCCGTCCCCAGACCACCGGCCGGTCAGCGCCTCGATTTGATCGGTGGGCACCGGCTTCGGCTGCCCGGGCCCCGTCGGGAGGAGCACGAGGCGACTCGGCTGCCCAAAGACGGCAAACGCCCAGTTCCCGTCGGGTGATAGAGCCGTTCCCGTCCCCTCCCCCAACAGCACTGGCGGAGAGCCATCCGTTTTGCGGAGATATACACGCGACTCTCCGTGAGGCGACGTCACCTCTGTGAAGAGCAGGGTCTTGCCGTCTTTGGACAGGTCAGCGAGGAGCGGCCAGTCGAACCAGGACAGCTCGCGCTCCTTGTTCTCGCCCGGCGGAAGTGCGCTCAACACCAACTCGCGATCGATGTCCAGAAGCCTGAGCGAACCAGGCACGCTCACGAGCGTGCGCTGCCGCCCCGAGAGCGTGACGGCGCGAAGCGCCTCCCGCTTCCCTGGCTCGGCCATCGTGAACCAGATCTCGTCGCCCGCCGGAGACCAGGCGAGACCCTGCGCGACGAAGTGGGGCACCAGCGTTCGCTGGTTCCCGGCGAGGTCGATCACGTCCACCGACGCCCACTTCGTGTATCGCGTCCCACCGCCCGACCGAGTCCCCGAATGATGAAGGAACGCCAGCCGGTCGCCTCGCGGTGAGATCCGCAGATTGCTGACCCAGCCAGTAGTTTCGAAAACCACCGTCCCGATGGGGAATTCGATCCGGTTGCGCGGGCCGACGTCCCGAACGATGGCGAACGTGGCGCCGTCGGGTGCCCAGTCTGCCTCGGACACGCCGTCGAGGACGTCGCGTGGTGCGCCGCCGGCAAGGGGAACCCGGGCGAGCGTTCCCGTCACTCGCCAGGTTTCGCGCCGAAGTCCGAGTTGGACCAGCAGCTCTCCGGTGCGGGACAGGGACAGCACGTTCGCGTTCTGGAGACCGAAAGACTTCGATTCCGGACCGTGCACGCGCGAGGAGAAGATCTCTGGCCGGAGCGCTCCTTCCCAGGCTGCAGCGTAGACGACGGTCTGCCCGTCGGAAGAGAACCTGGCGGAATAGACGGTCCCACGGCGAAACGTCAGCTGCCGGAACTCTGGACGCGGCGCTCGCCAGACCGATGCGCCGGCGACGACGCCCACGGTGCCGGCCGCGGCAACGAGCGCGAGCAGGACGAGCGCCGCACGCCACCTCCGTATCGCCGAGGCCCGGGCCGAGCGCAGCGGATGCAACGCGGCCTGCTCCAGATCGAGCGCGAGATCCTTGGCGGACTGGTAACGCCGTTCTCGGCTCTTCTCCAGACAGCGCCGGACAATCCGGTCCACCTCCAGCGAGACCTGCGGGGGCAGATCGGGGGGGTTGTCGTTGAGGATCGCGGTTCCCGTCTCGATCGGCGTCTGCCGCTGGAAGGGGCGCTGTCCGGCGAGCATTTCATACAGGACAGCTCCCGTGCTGAAGATGTCCGAGCGGTGGTCCGCCTCGCGGCCGCGGACCTGCTCCGGGGACATGTACTCGACGGTTCCGAGAATTGGCCGCAGGTTGGTGCTCGCCGGCGGCGATTGCGCCTGCGGCGCTGGCACAAACCTGGCTCCCGTCAGCTTGGCGAGGCCGAAATCGAGGATCTTCAGCCGTCCCTCGTTCGTGACGAAGAGGTTCTCCGGCTTCACGTCGCAGTGGATCACGCCGTGCTCGTGCGCTGCCGCCAGACCTTTCGCCAGGTCGACGGTGTAACGGAGCGCCGCTTTCAGCGGCAACGGCTTGCCGTCGAGGCGCTCGCGCAACGTCGAGCCGTCCAGCAGCTCAGAGACGATGTACGGGCCCGCTCCGCAAGACCCGATGTCGTGCACAGCGAGAATGTTCGGGTGGTTGAGCGAACCTGCCGCTCTCGCTTCCTGCGCGAACCGACGCAGCTCCTCTTCGGGGTGCGCACCGCTCGAGAGGAGCTTGATCGCGACCTGCCGGTCGAGCTTCAAATCTCGCGCAACGAAGACGCGACCCATTCCTCCGCGTCCGAGCTCCCTCTCGATCCGATACCGCTCGCCGAGCTCGACGAGGTCCGGCGAAGCGGGTCCACCGCGCTCGGACCGAGAGGCCGAGCGCTCGTCTGGAATGGGCGGAATCATGAAGCAACCTGCTCTCGTTGACCAACGACAGTCAATGACGGTGCACGTCAGCTCACGACATCGAAGTGCGCCATCATTCCCGCAGCGTGGTGTTCGAGGATGTGGCAGTGATACATCCAGCTCCCGGGCCGGTCATCGGGAAGCCAGGCGAGGCGCACCGTGCTCCGCGGAGGCACGTTGACCACGTCTTCCCAGGATCGCCACGCCGGCGGCTGACCGTTCACCTCGAGGACCTGGAAGAAGAATCCGTGCAAGTGGAACGGGTGGTCCATCAGCGTCTCGTTGACGATGTCCCATACCTGCAGGTCGCCCACCTTCACCGGCGCGTCGCGGTGGTGCATCTCCTTGTTGATCACGAAATCCACCCCGCGGCGAAGGCTCATCCGAACGCCGAGCTTCACCGTGCGAGTCGGCGTCACCTGGCCGTTGACGAGCGGTTCGATCGTCCGGATGCGTTCCGGTATCACCGCCGTGGAAGGTCTTGCCGGTCCTGCCTTCAGAGTGGCGAAGAGCTCCGTCTTCCGCTTGCGGATCGTGGTGCGTAAGTACTTGAGCGCTTCGAGGCGCAGTAAGTGTCCTTCCGCGATGGGTCCGACAGCGAGGTCCACGCGGTCGGCGGGAGCGAGAAGGATCTCGGCGGCTGCGACCGGCGCCTCGAGCAGGCCGCCGTCGGTGCCGAGAATCCGGAATGGAGTGCCACCGATGGAGAGGCGCACGTAGCGCGCGCTCGAGGCATTGATGATCCGCCAGCGTTCGATCTGACCAGCGGCGATCGTCAACTCAGGCTCTGCCTTGCCATTCACCAGCCGCACGTCGCCCTCGCGACCATCGTGACGCTGAACCAGGCCGCCGAACTTCGCGATTTGCCCCTTCTTGTCGAGCTTGAGGTCGTCCAGCACGAGGACCCGCTCGCCGTCGAGCACCGGCTCGTCGTCGCCTCGGACGATCAACGCCCCGTAGAGCCCTTTCTCGAGCTGCACGGTCTCGTTGTTGTGCGGGTGGTACCAGAACGTGCCGGCATCGGGGAGTCTGAACCGGTAGGTGAAGGTCTGCCCGGGAGCGACCGGGCGTTGGACCATGTCGGTGCCGTCCATCGCCGCCGGGACCCGAAGCCCGTGCCAGTGGATGGTGGTCGGCTCTGGAAGGCAGTTGGTGAGGCGCACCTCGAGTACGTCCCCAACGCGGGCCTCGATGACCGGGCCTGGGACCTGCCCGTTGTAGCCCCACCCGCGGATGAAGCGGCCGGGGGCATACTCCCACTCGGTCTCGCGTGCTTCGAGATCGACGGAAACGACCGTCCGGCCGGGGTCTGGTTGAGCCGCGTCATACGCGCGGCGGTAGGCAGCGAGAGCGTCGGCTGAAGGCTCGTGCATGACCGGGCCGTGGTGGGCATGCGCGCTGTGCTGGTGATGGTCGATCGCGGCGTGGTTCGTCATCGGTTTCTCCTGTTCGTGGCGCGTCATCTGCCGCCGCGTTGGATCGTGAAACGCAGACCGCGCCGCCGCATTACAGGCGGCATTCGCGCGGGACGCAGCGGCACGGCTTGGGCAGCTGCGCCGTGACCATGCCGGCGCGCGAGATGAGGTTTGCGTCGGTCAGCTGGGGCCAGTCCTCCATGAAGCGTGGCCGGACCTGGCCGGCGAGCGCCAGGACGGTAAGGACGGCGGACGGAATGAAGTGGCGGCTCATGGGTATGGCGCAAACGCGCCTGTGCGTCCCGGATTACAGGACAGGCTCGAACCCACCGCGCTCGCGATGCGTAACCAATTGCGCTCGCGAGGCGTAACCGACGCGGGCTCCGACCGCGCTGGAGCACGTGGAGGTCACCATGAAAAACAGGACTTGGATCGCGAGTATCTTCTCCGCCGTCATTTTCACGTCGAGCGCAGCAACGAGGGCGGCGCCGGCGAACGGAGATACCGCCGGAAGGCATGCGGTGTTCGTGCAGACCAATGCTCCGGCCGGGAACGCGATCGTCGTCTACAATCGGAATGCCGACGGGACGCTAACATTCGCCGCCAGCTACCCCACCGGCGGCAACGGTAGCAGGGCCATCGGAGCGCCTTCCGATCCGCTCGCGTCGCAGCACTCGCTGGTCTATGACCGGTCGCATCGCCTCCTGTTCGCCGTGAACGCGGGGAGCGACACCGTTTCCGTGTTCGACGTCGACGGCGACCAGGTCGAGCTGGCCCAGGTGGCGCCATCGGGCGGGCCCTTTCCGGTCAGCATCGCGGTCCGCGACGACCTCGCGTACGTCCTCGACGCGGGTCTCGCCGGGTTCGTCAGTGGCTTCCGGATCGAGCGCGATCACCTGGAGGCGATCGAAGGCTCGACACGAGCGCTGGGTCTGGCGAATACGAATCCGCCATTCTTCCTGTCGTCACCGGCGCAGATCGGATTCAGCCCGAACGGCAAGCACCTCCTGGTGACGACGAAGAGCTTCAACATGGTCGACGTCTTCGAAGTCGGGCGTGACGGCCAGCTCTCTGCGCAGCCGGTGCGCAACCTCGAGGCTCCAGTCCCGTTCCCGTTCGTCTTCGGACCGGCCGACCTGCTCGTGCTGGTCAACGCGGGTAACAGCTCGGTGGCGACGTTCACGATCGACCAAGGCGGCACCCTGGTCCCCGCCGGAGCGCCTGTCTCGGACGGGCAGATGGCAGCCTGCTGGATCGTCTCGGCGCATGAGTTCGAGTACGTCGCGAATACCGGCAGCAACGACATCAGCCAGTACCGCGTGCGCGGCGACGGAACGGTCACCCTCGTGAACGCGACCGCGGCATCGGGGATTCCAGGCGCAACGGACATGACCACGGCGAGCGGCGGCAAGTTTCTCTACGTGCTCAGCGGCTCGAGTTCCACTGTCTACGCCTACAGGGTCGAGGGCGATGGGTCGCTGACATTCATTCAAACGGTACCTGTGCCTGGCGGGGCGAACATGGAGGGCATCGCGGCGAATTGACGAACGGTCAGCCTCCGTTCCAAAGTCCGTGCACCGGAGAGCCCCCATGAACGAGGGTACACCCGAAAGCGTCACGATCACGCGCTGCTGGACCGCGGCGAACGCAAGTCCCCTCATGCTCGAGTACCACGATCGCGAATGGGGCGTTCCGCTCCACGGAGACCAGCCGCTCTTCGCGAAGCTCGTCCTCGACGGCTTTCAGGCCGGACTGTCGTGGTCCATCATCCTGAACAAGAGAGCGCGGTTTCTCGAGGTGTTCGAGGGCTTCGATCCCGAGCGGATGGCGCGCTATGACCGCCGCAGGATCGCGCGAATCCTGAAGGACCCAGGGATTGTCCGCAACCGCCAGAAAGTGGAGGCGGCGGTG
>VBKI01000059.1:0-4250 GCA_005879535.1 Deltaproteobacteria bacterium
CGGGCGCGTACTCCTTGTGCTCCGCGAACTCCACCGACTGGCCGTGGTGCGGGCTCTTGTGCAGGCCCGTCAGCACCCCTTCCATGACCTTGCGGGCCCGGACCTGGAGCGGGCCGAGGCGGGCGAGAAGGGCGGGGTCGAGGGTCACGCCTTCGTCTCGCGGAGCAGCTCCGCGATCACCCGGCGCGAGTCCACTCCTTCCGCTTCCGCGTGGAAGTTGGTCAGCACCCGGTGACGGAGCACGGGCTCGACCAGCGCGCGCACGTCCTGCACGTCCACCGCCGGCCTCCCCTGGAGCGCTGCGCGTGCCTTGCCGGCGAGGATCAGCGCCTGCGAGGCGCGCGGGCCGGCGCCCCAGCTCACGTGGTCCTTGACGTGCTTGCCGGCGGTGTCGTGCGGCCGCGTGCGGCGGACGAGATCGACGGCGTGCCGGATGACGTGCTCCGCGGCCGGCACCCGAAGCACGAGATCCTGCAGGACGCGGATCTGCTGGGGGGAGAGCACCTTCTCCACCTGGGGCTGCGCTCCCGAGGTGGTGGTGCGGACGATCTGCACTTCCTCTTCGGCGCTGGGATAGCCGACGTCGACCATGAACATGAAGCGGTCGAGCTGCGCCTCGGGCAACGGATAGGTGCCCTCCTGCTCGATCGGATTCTGGGTCGCGAAGACGAGGAAAGGCTCATCGAGCGGATAGGTGCGGCCGCCCGCGGTCACGCGGTGCTCCTGCATCGCCTGCAGCAGCGCCGCCTGCGTCTTCGGCGGCGTGCGGTTGATCTCGTCCGCGAGCAGGACGTGCGCGAACACCGGTCCCGGCACGAAGCGGAACGCGCGGCGGCCGGTGGTGTGGTCCTCCTCCAGCACGTCGGTGCCGGTGATGTCACTGGGCATCAGGTCGGGCGTGAACTGGATGCGGTTGAAGCTGAGCGAGAGCGCTTCCGCGAGCGTGGAGATGAGCAGCGTCTTGGCCAGCCCGGGAACGCCGACGAACAGGCAGTGGCCCCGCGAGAAGAGCGCGATCAGCAGCTGCTCGATGACGGCTTCCTGGCCCACCACCCGCTCGGCGATCTCCTGGGCGATGCGGGCGCGCCCGCGGGCCAGCTCCTCGATCAGCTCCGCGTCGGACGCGGTGGTCACCGGAACGCCATTGATTGCCAGCTCACTCATGATGTCCCTTTTCACCGGAGAGTCCCGCCGCCAGCGACAGCGCCTTGCGCTCCCGCTCTTCGAGCGCCGGATCCTTGAGTCCCCTCGCGACTTCCAGGTAGGTGGCGTGCAGATCGGGGTCGAAGGGATCCACGGCAATTCCGTTGTCGAGCGCAACGCGCGCCTTGTCCAGTGCTCCGCGCTTCACCAAGACCCGCGCGTACAGCGCCTGCGCCGCCTCGTCGTCGGGATCCCGTTCGACGGCGCTTCGCAGCGCCTCCTCTGCCTCGGCGAACCGGCCCATCTGCATCTCGGAGAAGGCATACCGCCGAGCGAGCTGCGGCATCTCCCGCGGCAACCGCTGCCGGGCGCGGGCGTACTCCTTCGCCGCCGCCGCCCATCGCCTGCGCCCGTAGAAGATCTCGCCCAGGCGGGCGGCGCGCTTCCCCTCCTGGTCCGCGGGAACCTCGATCGCGCCCGGGTCCAGCGGGGGCGGCTCTGCGCGCCCTTTCGCGTCCTCCTTGAACACCAGCTTCTTCGCCACGAGAGGGCGCACCGCCTTCTGCGAGGCCGCCTTCGGGCGAGGCTTCTTCACTTCCGCGCTCCAGTCCGCCTCGAACTCCTCGAAGCTCTTCCCGTAAGCGCGGGCCACGGCCTGCTCGTCGGTCATCCCCGACGCCATCCCCGAGACCAGCTCGGTGAGCGCGGACTGCCCTCCGCGCTGGTAGAGCAGACGGATGGCCGCCTCCACCTCTGCAAACGCCAGCGCCGCCTGCTCCTGCGTGGGGAGCATGGCGATGGAGGGGTGCATCTTCGCGAACGGGATCAGCTTCCCCTTCTTCGCCGCGTCCTGCAGGAGCGAGAGGGACATCTCGTCGACCGCCATTCCCGGCGCGCCGCGCCAGCGCGTCTCGAGGAACTTCGCCAGCCCCTCCTGCAGCCAGATGGGGACCGTGTTCCTCCCTTTCTGCGTGACCAGATAATGCACGAACTCGTGCGAGACGGTGTCCAGCCAGGGGTATCCGCGAAGCAGCGCCTTTGGGCTGGTCACCATCAGCCGGCTATACTTGCAAAGCGCGATCGTGCCGCTGCCCTTGATCTGCTCGATGGTCAGCGGAGAGACGTGGGCGAGCGACCGCGCCGAGTCGTAGATCTCGACGCGGATCTTGTGCGCCGGCTCGACCCCGAGATCCTTGGTCAATCCGGAGTAAGCCTTCTCCAGCGCCTCCAGCGCGTACGGCGCGAGCAGGGTGTCCTTTCCCGGCCTGGTGCGAAGCGAGAAATGAGCGCTCTCGAAGACCTCGTTCCCCTTGGTCTCCTCCGCCGCCGCCTTGGCCAGTCGGGCATCGCTTTCCAGCGCGCCCTTGTTCAACCCACGCTCGGTGGCCTCGGCATACGCTTTCGACGCTTCGTCGTACTTCCCTTGCTCGAAGAGGATGCGCCCGCGGAAATAGGCGGCCTCCGGCGAATCCGGCCTCGTCTGCACCAGCTCGTCGAGGGCCTTGCTCGCGCCGGCGACGTCCCAGGCCTCGAGTTGCGCCTCGACGCTCTCGGCGAGAAAGCGCAGCGGCGAACCGAGCGACAACGCGAGCAGCAGCGCGATCACTTCACCAGCTCCTCGTAATACTGCTTCACCCGCTCCTTGTACTTCTCCGGAGGCGCCTGCTTCATCGCGTCGAGGAGCTCCTTGCGGAACTCCGAGGGCGCACGCGACGACTCCGCGTCGGGGATCTCGACGCGGTCGTGGCGGACGCCGTCCGATTCCTGGCCCTCGTCCTCGTTGCCGTCCCCGGCGGGCTCTCCCCAAGGCATGGGGATGCCGCCCTGCCCTCCGCCCTTGCCGCTCTGCTTCGCCAGCTTCTCCATCGCGTCCTGGAACTGCGAGAGCTTCTCGATCGCCTGCTGCTCGCCCGCCTGCGCGCCGCGCGGCTCGCCGCGGTAGAGGCGCTGCTCCGCCCCGTTCATCCCCTCCTGGGCCTGCTGGAGCATCTGCTCGTGCTGCGGCCCGAAGATCGGCACTTTCTTGCCCACCTCGCCGAGCTGGTCGCGGAGCTTGGCGAGCTGATCCTTGAGACGGCCCTGCTCCTGCGCCTGCTGCCGCATCTTCTGGGTCTGCTCCTGCGACATCCCCTGGCCCTCGCGGGGAAGGGAATCCTGGAGCCGCTGGACGATCTCCTGCAGCGGCTCCTGCGCCTCGGTCGCGCCGCGCAAGCTCTTGCGCACACCGGCGGGATCCCGCGAGAAGCCCGGATAGCGCTGGGCGACCTGATCCTCCATTCCCAGACGCCCTTGCATCGTCTCGACCGCGCGTTGGGCCCTTTCCGCCAGATCGAGCGCTTCATCGAAGTCGTTGGCGTCCAGCGCACGGGAAAGATCGGAGGTGCGGCCCTGCGCCATGTCGAGCGTGTCCTCGAGGCCGAGGTGCTCGGCGACCCTGGGGTCGATCTGGGAGATGCCTTGCCGCCCTTCTGGTCGAACCGCTTCTGCGCCTGCGACTGCATCTCGCGGCGGAGCTGCGCGGTCTTCTTCTCCAGATCCTGCTCCTTGGCCTGGAGCTCGCGGAGCTGGTCCGCCGCCTCGCGCAACGCCCGCGCCTCCTGTGCATACTGGCCGGACTGCTGCTGCCCGGCCTTCTGCTGCAGGTCCTTCTCCAGCCGCTCCAGCTGCTGCGACAGCTTGTCGAGCTGCCGGAGGGCGTCGTCGATCTTCCCGTTCTGCAGCTTCTTCTGGATGTCCGAGAGCTGGCCGAGCAGATCCTGCTCTTTCTGCATGGCCTCGGCCGCCTCGCGGTTCAGGTGCTCGTCCTGGATCCCCTTGGCGAGCTCCGACATCCGGGACATGAGATCCTGGATCCGCTCGCGCAGCCGCTCGACCTCCGAAAGCAGCTCGCGCTTCGTGTCCTCGTCCTGCGCCTTGCGCAGCTTCTCCGCCAGGCGGGCCAGCTCGCGCCGCGAGGAGGCCAGTTCCTTGCCGAGCTCCTGCATCGCGTCGAGACGCGCGCGGTCAAGCAGGTCCTCGAGGTAGAGGACGTCCTTCTCCTCCTCGCGGATCTCCGCCTGCAGCGCGCCATTGAACCCGCGAAGCGCGCCGTCGCGGCTGGTCGCGCC
>VBKI01000059.1:4268-13511 GCA_005879535.1 Deltaproteobacteria bacterium
GGAGCGCGCGACCCAAGGCCTTCGGCGCGAGCTTGTCCTTGAGCAGCTCGGTGCCGGCGGCGTACAGCTCCTGCGAGAGCGCGCGGGCGTCGCGATCCTTCTGTCCCGTCTGCGCGTACCACTGCGCGGCGGCGTCCGCGTCGCCGGGCGGCGTTTTCTCTTCCAGGCGGTCGCCGAGGAGCGCCACCAGCCGCTCCCACAGCGCCTGCGCGCGGATCAGCGATTCGCGGTTGTGCTCGGCGGCGGAGAACACCTTGATCGCCTGGGTCGGCGAGACGCCGCGCTGGGGCCCGTCGACGGCGTCATTGTCCTTCGCCTCCAGGTGGTAGCTGACGCGATCCCCGGGGCGAAGGCGCAGCGGCGCGATCTCCCAGGTGTACGCGCCGCGAAGCCGCTTCGCCGGCGCCGGCGGGGTCTGGAGGACGGCCCGCTCTTCCTTCGCGCCCGCCCGCTGCCAGATCAGCGTCACTTCGGTCAGGCCATAGTCGTCAGCGGCCGACCAGGCGATCTGCACGCGCCCTTGCGGATCGACCTCCAGCACCGCCTGCTTCGGCGCATCGATGTTCACCTGCGGCGCCTGATCGGCGACGATCTCGATGGGGCGCGAAGGACCCTGTGCGATGGTCCGTCCGCGCGCGTCGGTGAACCGCAGGCTCCACTCGCCGGGCTGGGTGAGCGCGAAGCTGCCCGAGAGCTGGCGGCGACCCGGCCCGGCAACGTCGAGCTTCACCGGGGCGCCGTTGACTACGGCGAACGCCTGCGCCAGGTCGCGGTCGGCGCGTGCGGCGATCCGCACTTCGGTGCCCCGCGGCGCCCGCAGATCGCCCGGCGTGCCTTCCTCGGTGCGGGGCGGCAGGCCGGTATACGCCGGGTAGAGGTAGGTGACGGAAAGATCGCCGGCGATCGGCGACAGCTCCACCGGAGGCCCCCCGCTCTCGCCGGCCCAGAGGCGCAGCACGCCGCGCGAGACGTAACGGGGCGCAAGGGAGGCGACGACCGCCCAGATCAGGCCGCTCGTGACGAGCGCGAGGAGCGGCCAGCGCAGCGACGTCGCCGGCAGGACCCGATCGACGTCGATCTTCCGCGCAGACTCAGCTGCTCGGAGGTGCAACATCGAGAGCAGCTCGGTGGAGACGCCGCGGGGATCCTCGCGGGACAGCTCGACGCTGCTGAGCAGCTCCGACGGCCCGCCGATCAGGCGCGCGAGAAGGCGCGGGTCCCGCGCGCGCACGGCCGCGCGCTGCAGCGGCGACCATCGGCAGAACCACACCAGCGCACCCAGGGCGAGCGCCTCGAGGACTCCCGCCAACGCGCGGGCGAAAGCCGTGCCGTCCACGCTGGCGACCAGGGCGGAGGCGAGCAGCGCCATCGAGGATCCGGCGATGAGCAAGGCGCAGGCGCGCAGGGCGGCAAGACCCAGGGTCCGCTGCCGCGCCCGGGACAGAACGAGGTCGATCTCGCGCCGGGCCCGCTCCCCATCCGCCGCCAGCTGTTCCCGCCGTGACCGCTGCGGGGGCTCGCCAAGTCCGCCCAGCGTCGGGATGTTTTGCTCGAGCTGCATCGGGAAAAGCTTCCTTGTAGTCCCCGCTCGTCAGAACCGCATCCCAGTCTAGCCCGGCGCGGGGTCGCGCCGGCTGTCCCGCAGGGCCGCGGCGGTCCGCGCCCTGCCTTGGGACTAGACAAGGTTTGGCCGTCGAGGATTCCCCAACCTTAGCCCTCGCTTCCCTGATCGTCCCTTTTTGGTACGTTGCCGCTGCCCCGGAACCCCCGTGAATTTACTTCCGTCCATGACGTCCGTATGAGCGAGGGTCCGAAGGAGGCGGGCGACGACCGCGCCCTGGTCACGGCGGCGCAGAAAGGCGACAAGCGTGCCTTTCGCGCGCTGGTGGAGCGCTACCAGCGCCGCGTGGTGCAGCTCGCCTTGGGTATGACGAAAGACCCCGACGAGGCCATGGACATCGCCCAGGAGACGTTCGTGAGGGTCCACCGCTATCTCCCTTCCTTCAAGGGGGACTCCTCGTTCTTCACCTGGACGTACCGGATCGCGATGAACCTCTGCCTCGACGTGCAGCGACGCAGGGGCCGGCTGGAGCGCGTCGACCTGGAACAGGGCGACGAGGCGGAGATCGAGGCCGCCATGGACGCTCCATCCGCAGCGCTCGCGGGGCCGCAGCGGCAGGCGCTCAACGCTGAGCTGCGCGGCAGGATCGAGGAGGCGCTGGCCAGCCTGTCGGAGAACCACCGCGCGATCCTGCTGCTGCGGGAGGTCGAGGGACTGAGCTATGAGGATCTCGCCAAGGTCCTCGGCATCCGCAAGGGCACGGTGATGAGCCGCCTCTTCCACGCGCGCCTGAAGATGCAGAACAAGCTGCGCGAGTATCTGGGCGAGGAAGCGCCGTCGAAGGACGACGATAAGGGGGAGGGGGAATGAAGCGCTGCGAAGAGGTCGTGCCGCTCCTCGGGCCGCTGCACGATGCGGCTCTGGCCGACGACGACCGCGCCTGGGTCGAGGACCACGTGCGGGGTTGTCCGTCCTGCCAGGACCGCCTGAAGCTGATCGGGGCCCAGGCACAGGCGTTGCGCAGCGTCATCGAGGCGCGCGGGAGCGAGCTCGATCTGAGCGGCCTGGCGGACCGGGTGATGGCGCGCGTGGGCCAGGAGCGCCCGGGATTTTCCCAGCGGGCTCCCGTCTGGGGCCGGGAAATGTGGTGGGCACACCGTGGCGCGTTCGCCGCCGGCGGCGGATTGGCGCTCGCAGCCTGCATCGCCGCGGCAGTGATTTTCCTGCCTTCGCGCAGCGAGGACGTCGGGCTTCTCGCGGACAACTCGCCGCAGGTGGAGGAGGTCGACTTCGGCACCCGCGACGGCGCCGTCCTGCAGCTCTCGCGGCAGACCACCGTCATCTGGATGTCGGACGACCGCGCGGTGCAGCAGTGAAGCTGCTCCTGCTTTCGGCGGCGCTGCTCCTGGCGCAGGCCGACGCCGGCGTGGCAGAGCGGCGGGTGAAAATCACCGTCCGCGCCATCGCCGCCTCCAACGACGCGGCGATTCCGGCGGGCACCGATCCGAAGCTGAAGCCCATCGGACCGCAGCTGGAGAGCTTCGGCGAGCAGTTCCGCTTCCGCAGCTATCGCCTGATCGACGAGCGCAGCTTCGACCTCGACTGGAAGAACGCCGCCGAGGTCGAGCTGCCCGGCAGCCGCAGCCTCCAGGTCACTCCCCGCCAGCTCGACGCCGACGGGAAGATCAAGGTCCACCTCGAGCTGCTCGGGGAGCACCCGGCGCATACGCGCAAGCTCCACACCGACTACGCCATCCAGCGCGGTGGCACGATCCTGGTGGGCGGCATCCGCGTCGACCCGCGCGACGAGAAGGCGGGCAAGCTGCTGATCGCCATCACCCAGGAAGTGGAGAAGTAGCGTAAAGTGCGCGCCCCTTTTCCAGAAAGGCCTCTCATGCGTCTCGCTTTCGTGCTCGCCGCAGGTCTCTCGCTCTCCGCTTCTGCGCAAGCGCTGAAGACCGACGACGAGAAGTCCCTCTACGCCATCGGCTACCTCGTCGGCAGCCGCAACCTTGCCCCGCTCTCGCTCAAGCCGAACGAGCTGGAGATCGTCAAGCGCGGCCTCTCCGACGGCGCCGCCGGCAAGAAGGCGCAGGTCGAGCCGGAGTCGCAGATGGAGAAGGTGAACGCGTTCGCACAGGCTCGCTCCTCGGCGGGCGCGGACAAGGAGAAGGTCGCGGGGCGCGAGTTCGCGGACAAGGCGGCGAAGGAGCCGGGGGCGACCAAAGTGCCGAGCGGGCTCGTGTACAAGACGCTCACTGCGGGAAACGGCCCGAGCCCCGCCCCGACCGACAAGGTGAAGGTCAATTACGAGGGCCGCCTCACCAACGGCACCGTCTTCGACTCTTCGTACAAGCGCGGTCAACCCGCGGAGTTCGGGCTGAACCAGGTGATCAAGTGCTGGACCGAAGGCGTCCAGAAGATGAAGGTGGGCGAGAAAGCCCGCCTCGTCTGTCCTTCCGACATCGCGTACGGCGACCACGGGCACCCGCCCACCATCCCCGGCGGCGCCACCCTCGTCTTCGACGTCGAGCTCCTCGGCATCGAGGGAAAGTAATCCGCGGCTTCAGAAGAGTTTCCTGACGTGATCGAGGGCGTGTCAGACCCGGGTGGCATCTTGCGCCCAGAGACACACTTCTGTACAAGCGTACAGTAGATCCCAACGGAGGGAATGAGTGGCGAACCCGGAAAAAGAGAAGGCGATCGAGCTTGCCGTTTCTGCCATCGAGAAGCAGTTCGGCAAAGGCGCCGTCATGCGTCTCGGCAACGACGAGCCGTTGGTGCAGGACATCTCGGCGATCTCGACCGGGAGCGTCTCGCTCGACCTCGCGCTCGGCGTCGGCGGCATTCCCCGCGGCCGCGTCATCGAGGTCTACGGCCCGGAGGCGAGCGGCAAGACCACGCTGACCCTGCACATGGTCGCCGAGGCGCAGAAGGCGGGCGGCGTCGCCGCCTTCATCGACGCCGAGCACGCGCTCGACGTCGGCTACGCGCGCAAGCTCGGGGTCCGCACCGAGGATCTCTTGATCTCGCAGCCCGATACCGGCGAGCAGGCGCTGGAGATCTGCGAGATGCTGGTGCGCTCCGGGGCCGTGGATCTGATCGTCATCGACTCCGTCGCCGCACTGGTCCCGCGCGCCGAGTTGGAAGGCGAGATGGGCGACCAGCACATGGGCCTGCAGGCGAGGCTGATGTCGCAGGCCTTGCGCAAGCTCACCGCCACCATCAGCAAGGCCAACGCCTCCGTCATCTTCATCAACCAGATCCGCATGAAGATCGGCGTGATGTTCGGCAACCCGGAGACCACCACCGGCGGCAACGCGCTCAAGTTCTACGCCTCGCAGCGGCTCGACATCCGCCGGGTCGGCGCCATCAAGGACGGCGAGACGGTGATCGGCAATCGCACGCGGGTGAAGGTGGTGAAGAACAAGGTGGCGCCGCCATTCCGCGAGGTCGAGTTCGACATCCTTTATGGCCAGGGCATCTCCCGCGAGGGAGACCTGCTCGATCTGGCGGTGGAGAACAACATCGTCGAGAAGAGCGGCGCCTGGTTCAGCTACGGCGGCGAGCGCATCGGGCAGGGCCGCGAGAACGCGCGCGACTTCCTCAAGCTGCATCCGGAGATCCTCGCCGACGTGGAGAGCAAGCTTTACGAGAAGTTCGGCGTGGTACGCCCGAATCAGGCCGCGGGAGTTCCGGCCGAGATGGCGCAGCCGGCGTCGCTCGAGGAGAAGCGCCGCGCCAAGGCCGGCAAGTAGGGCCATGGTCGTGGGCCGGGCGGGCGGGGCCTGTTAGAATTGGTCGCGGAGGAGCGCATCGCCCGCCTGTTGCATCAGAGCCGCCAGGCAGAGCTGCCCGTGGGCGGAGGTGAATGGCTGCTCGCGGTCATCGGCGCGGTGGCGGCGCAGTTGCCGGCCTGTCCGCCGCAGAAGATGCCGCTCCGCGAGCGTCGGGCAGCGCTGGAGGACCAGCTGCGGGCGAGCGGGCTCGCCTACGGAACCGGCGCGCAGGATCCGGCGGTGGAGCTGAACCCCGAAGCGGCGCCCGGAGAGCGCGCGTTCGCGCACTTCGTGGCCGGGCTGGTGCGTCTCTGCGCTTCGGCAGCGGCGTCGTCGCATGCGCGCTGGTTCGTCCCCGGTCCGCCGGCGCAAGTCGGAGTCCGCGCCCGCCGCGCGCAGCTTCTGGCGGTGCTGGCGGCGGCCGGTGGCGATGCCGAAGCGGCCGCGCGGCTGTTCTCGGATCCGACCGCAATTCCGAATCCGCTGGAGAAGCTCGCGGACAGGACTGCGGCGCGGCTGTCACGCCGCTATCTCGCGGCGGGCGGGCCGTTCGCCGGACTCCCCCTGCACAATGGCCTGTGCGCGGTCGAAGTGCGCTGCTGCGCGACGATTGCGTTGGCCGCGTTCCAGCACGCGCGGATCAGTCCCGGCGCGGTCGCGCTCACCGCGAAGGCGACGTTGCGCTGGCGCAGCCTCCTCGTCGAGCTGCTCGCGCGACTCGCCCTGGCGCAGGAGGATGGCAGCGCGTCCGCGAGGGGATTCGAGCAGGTGATCCGCTCGCAGCGGCTGCCGGTGCGGGAGGCGCGCACGCTGCGGCGGGCGCTCGCGCATCCGCGCGAGATCGAGCAGGTCGCCCCCGAGTTGCACAGCGATGCGCTGCGCCGCTTCATGCTCACACAGGTGCTCGTGGCCGCGCTGATGGACGGGCGCTTCGAAGGCGCCGAGGTCGCGTTCGTCGAGCGCCTCGCACATGCCCTTGGGGTGGACGGCGCCGCGCTCGCGCAGCTCGAGGCAGAGGTGTGGGAGTTCTATCGCGACCACAAGGCTGCTCTCGCCGCGCTGCGGCTGGCGGAGACGCCGGAAGGGCTGCCGCATGCGCTCACCACCCGGCTCGAGGCTGCGGTCCTCGACAACCTCGACCGGCTCCTGCAGGAGATCCGCGAGACGCGCGAGCTGGGAGAGCTCCTGGCGAAAGCCGCGGCCGGAGGAGCGCTGTCGCGCGAGGAGAAGTCGAAGGTGCGCGAGCAGCTGATCGATCTGGCCAAGACCATTCCGGCGCTGGCCATTTTCGCGGCGCCCGGAGGACTGCTGCTCTTGCCCATCCTCTTCAAGCTGCTCCCGTTCAATCTCCTCCCCAGCAGCTTCGTCGATCCGCCGCCCCCTGCCGCCGCGCTGCCGGAGCCGCGGCGCAAGTCCGGCTGATCTGTCGAGCTTGCGACGGCCTGGAACGAGACGGCCGCGCGATCCCGGACAGTTCGGGCAGGCGGGATCTTCCCCGCCGGCACCTCGAAGCGGCAGCTTCCGAACAACCATGAGCTACTGCATCCAGGTCCACCCGGAAGCGGGCGTCCTCCTCCGCACTCTCGCCCCGTACGCAGTCCTTCGCCTGGGACGGGCGCTGGCGGACTTGGCGGACACAATCGGAACAGCCTCCGAGGGCGGGGTGCACGACCTGCGGATCGACGATTGCGTGGTCCGGTTCGTGGTTGACCATGCGCGCCGGATGCTGGAAGTGATCCATGTCGAGCAGCGGGAGCCGCTCGCGGATCCCATGTACGGTCTCGGAAGTAGTCGCTAACCCGCCTCCGGCGGCCGCGACTAACGACGAGGCCCGGTCCCTTTCGGGAACCGGGCCTCAAACGGCTCTTCTGGAACCGTCGTTACGCGAGCTTGCGGACGTTCTGCGCTTGCAACCCCTTCGGTCCCTTCACCACGTCGAATTCCACCTTCTGCCCTTCTGCGAGAGTGCGGAACCCATCCGCCTTGATGGCGGTGTGGTGGCAGAACACGTCTTCGCCACCGCCGTCCTGCGTGATGAAGCCGAACCCCTTCGTATCGTTGAACCACTTCACAGTTCCAGTTGCCATTTGAGACGTCATCCTTTGTAGACGGCCCGGCGGAAATTGCCGGGTCCGGCGCCGTCGCATCTCGCTCCGGTGCGCGCCGTTTCCTACGTACGATCGCAAGCATTGTCAACCACATCCGATTCCCGACTCCGGTTTCACGATCTCTTCGCCGCGTCGGTGCGCGGACCCCCTGCTCTGGGGACAGCCGGCGCGACCCCGCGCCGGGCTAGGCGCCGGCGCCTGGGAGCTCGCCGAGTGGCCGGATCAGGACTTCCCGGGGCTTTGCGCCGTCCGCGGGGCCGACGATCCCCTCGCGCTCCATTCGCTCGATCATGCGGGCGGCGCGGTTGTAGCCGACGCGCAATTTGCGCTGAAGAAGGGAGATGGAAATGAAGCGCATGTCCGCGAGGGCCGCAACCGCCTGGTCGTAGAGCTCGTCCGGTCCTTCGTCCTCGAACGGCATCCCCTCGCCGTCCTCGGCGCGCGGCCGCAGGATGTTCGAATCATAGACCGGGGTGCCCTGCGCCTTCCAGTGCTCGACCACCGCGTGGATCTCCTTCTCGTCGACGTATGGACCGTGCACGCGCGTGAGCGTCGACGTGCCCGGAGGCAGGATCAGCATGTCGCCCATGCCCAGCAGGTTCTCCGCGCCCGGGGAGTTGATGATGGTCCCCGAGTCGTGCCGCGAGGCGACCTGGAAGGAGATGCGGGCGGGGAAGTTCGCCTTGATCACGCCGGTGACCACGTCGGTGGAGGGCCGCTGCGTCGCGACCATCAGATGGATCCCGGCGGCGCGCGCCATCTGCGCCAGCCGCGCGATGTACGTTTCGACCTCGCGGGAGGCGACCATCATCAGATCGGCCAGCTCGTCGATGATGATCACGAGGTAGGGCAGCTTCTTCAGAGGCGCCGGAGGCACGCCGTCGGTCTGGGCAGCCGGCGGGCCCGCCACCGTCTCCGGCGACGACCGTACGGCCGG
The DNA here is from genome assembly GCA_005879535.1 of Deltaproteobacteria bacterium. NCBI lineage: Bacteria > Pseudomonadati > Myxococcota > Myxococcia > Deltaproteobacteria bacterium. The sequence goes on from VBKI01000059.1 coordinate 12,654, forward strand.
AGCCTGACCCTCCGCGGCAGGCGGAGAAGTCAGGTCGACGACGCGTTTTTCCTTGGGCGCCCGGTGGGGCCGCCGCGCTCCGTCGCCCTCCTTCTCCACCTTCTTGTTGAAGCCGGCGATGTTCCGCACGCCGCACTCGGCGAGCAGCTGGTACCGCCGCTCCATCTCCTCCACTCCCCACCGGAGCGCCATCGCGGCCTTCTTCGCGTCGGTGACCACGGGCAACAGCAGATGGGGAATGCCCTCGTAGACCGAGAGCTCGAGCATCTTCGGGTCGACCATCAGGAAACGAACTTCCTCCGGCGTCGATCGGAGCAGCATCGAGACGATCATCGCGTTGACCGCCACCGACTTGCCGGACCCCGTGGTTCCCGCGATCAACAGGTGCGGCATCTTCGCCAGGTCGGCGACGTACGGCATGCCTTCGATGTCCTTGCCCAGGCACATCGCCAGTTTGCTGTGCGATTTCTGGAACGCGTCCTGCTCCACCAATTCGCGCAGGACCACCGTCTCGCGCTGCTTGTTCGGCACCTCGATGCCCACCACTCCCTTGCCGGGGATGGGCGCAACGATGCGCACGCGCAGCGCCTCCATCGCCATCGCCAGGTCGTCGGCGAGCCCGGCGATGCGGCTGACCTTGATTCCCGCCGCCGGCAGGAACTCGAACATCGTGACCACCGGCCCCGGACGGATCTGCGTGACCTGCCCCTGGATCCCGAAGGAAGCCAGCTTCTGGCGAAGCTTCTCCGCGGTCGCCGTCAACCCGTCGCGATCGAGCGGAACCGCCTGGGATGCCTCACCGGTGAGGATGCTGATCGGCGGCGGGACGAACGCACTGTGCCCCGGCGCCATGGTGAA
>VBKI01000059.1:13554-73174 GCA_005879535.1 Deltaproteobacteria bacterium
GACGCCCGCCGATCCGGCGGGAGGCGGTTCCGACCGCATCGGGCGTGACGCGCCGGGCGGGAGAGAAACTCTCTTCCGCCGTCCATCGTCGAACGGCTCGCGAGGATCCTGGGGCGGCTCGTCGGCCGGCGCGACCACCAGGTCGAGCGCTGCCTGGCGCGGCGTCTGCCGCCGCGGCTCGACGATGCGCGCATCGTCGCCCGCGAACAGATCGGCTTCGTCGCCGAACGAGACCGTCCGCGCTTTCGCAATCGCTGCCGCGGCGCCGCGCACCGCCAGCGCTCCTCCGGCGACTCCGAGCTTCGCGGCGCCACGCGCCGCGTGCAGCGCCCACAGATCCGTCGCCACGACCAGCGCCGCGCCGCCGACCGCACAGAGCAGCACCGCCGCACCGGGAACGGAAAGCGCCGATCGCGCTGCGAAGGAGAGCATCGCTCCCACTGCGCCGCCGGCAGGGTGGCCCTGGAGGCGCGCGTGCGCAGTCAGGTCGAGCAGACCCATGGCGCACAGCGAGAACGTCAACCAGGACCCGGCGCGCGCCAACGACAGCCGCGGCCGTCCGACGACCAGCGCGCAGGCAACGGCGAGGAAGAAGATCGCCATCGCGTAGGCGCCGACCCCGATGACTTCGAGCAGCCCGCCTGCGAATCCGTACCCTACGGGCCCGGCCCAATTGCCGGTGAGGCCGCGAGGCCGGTACGACGAGAGCGCCAGGATGGCCAGCAGCGCCGCTCCCGCCAGGAGGATTCCGGCGACCGGCTTGTTCCAGCTCGCACCCTTCGGCGCCGACACGGTTTTCCCCTTGCGCCCCATCCGAACCTCCCGGGCGCACGACCACCGTTGCTGGCGGATGCGCCCGCGGCGACTTTAAGAGCGACCCCTGTTCCGTCAACTTTTCGGGTACGGCCGGGTCTGATACCGCCGCTTTACAGGTTACAGTGCCGATCCTATAGGTCACCGTCCGCACGGGGGCGCCTCCATGGAAGTCCGTTGCGACAAATGCCAGGCCCGCTACCGCGTCGACGACGCGCGGATCGGCCCGCAAGGCCTCAGCATGCGCTGCGGAAAGTGCCAGAACGTCTTCAGGGTAATGCCGCCGGGGGCAGCCGCGGCAGAGCCTCCGCAGAAACCTGTTCCGCCCGCGCCGAAGACGCTGCCCCGGCCGAACGCGACCGCAATTTTCGCTGCGCCTCCTCTTCCGAACAGCATTCCGTCCCCCGCGAAACCACCGCCACAGGCTGCCGGGGCCGGGAGGCCGCCTCGGTCGCCGGCCGCGCGGGTACCGCCCACATCCGAGGAGGCGGCGGGCCGGACCATGATGTTTCCGACGGCGAACCTGCCTTCGCAGCCGGCCGCCGCGAAGAAGGCGCCGGTTCCTTCCAAGCCAGCCGCCGGCGGGACCATGGTGTTTGGCGAGTCGCCCGCGAAGTCGGTGCCTCCGCCAGTGCCCGCCCGAGGTCCAAAACCTGCCGCCAAGGCGGCAGACGCAGCGCGATCGACGATGATGTTCGGTGCGCCGCAACCCAGGATCCAGGCAGCGCCTGCCGCGGCGGTGCCGACGCCGGAGCCGGCTGCGCTCGCGGAACCGCCTGCGTCGCCTGAACCTGCGCTGGAAGAGCCTTCAGCGATCGATGGCATGCCGCCGCCGCCTTCAGCCGGCGAGGCAGACGGCCCCGCCGCCGAAGCGCCTGCGGAGGCGCCGCCGGCAGCGGAAGGTGACGAGATCGCCGGAGAGCCGGGGCGCGAGGCTGGAACCTTCGACCGGGCGCCGCCGCGGGCCCTGCTCGTCGGCGTCGCGGCGGGTCTCGTGCTCCTCCTGGCCGTTGGCGGCGGACTCGTCGCATACCGCAAGCTCGGGCGCCGCGCTCCGCCGGCCGCGGCGGTCGAGACGCTCTCGGCGGCGCAGGCCGAGGCCGAGAAAGATTCGCTCGCGTCGATCGCCAGCGCCGAGACGAAGGCGCGCGATGCGCTCGACGTCGCCGGCCCCAGGGCGCGCTTTCCGGAAGCAACCGCGGCGCTGGCGCGCGTCGAGATCCAGTGGGCGGATGCCCTCGCCGATCAGGCGAGTCGCATCGCGGAGAAGAACGCGGACGATCCCCGCGCCGCCCAACTGCAGGCGCAGGCCAAGACCAAGGTGAAGGCCGCCTTCGATCTGCTCTCTCCAGCGGCCAAGGCCAACGCGGGCTCGCCCGACGTGCAACTCGCGTTCGCCGACTACTACCGGGCGAAGCGGCTGCCCTCGAGCATGAGCAGGTACCTCAAGGAGGTGAAGGACGAGCCGCGGGTGGCGCTGATCGAGGGCCTTGCGCTCCTGCAGGAGGACGACGGCGCGGAGAAGGCGCTGCCGAAGCTGAAGGCGGCGCTGGCGGCGAGCCCGCAGAGCGCGCGGATCCATTACCGGCTCGCACTCGCCCACCTCGCGCTCAAGGACGAGGGCAGCGCGCGTACGGAGCTGAAGGAGACGCTACGACTCTCCCCGCAGCACGAGCGGGCCCAGGCCCTTCTGGAGCAGCTCGGCGGCGCAGCGGAGCGGAAGTAATCAGAAGGACTGGAGATGACCATCGAGAGGCCGAGCAACTTCGAGGACGAGTACTTCGCGCGCGAGAACGCCGAGCGCCTGCGCAAGCTGCACTACGAGGAGCAGAAGCGCCTGCGGCAGAGCGAGAAGGACGCGCTGCGCGCGCTCCACGCCGGGCGCTGCTCCCAGTGCGGGGCGCTGATGGTGCCCGAGGACGCCGGCGGCGTGCGCATCCTCCATTGCCCGGCCTGCGGAGGCGCGTTCCTCGACAAAGCGACGTGGCATTTCCTCCATGCGCATTCCGAGCCGCACCGGGTCATCGACGCCGTGCTCAACTGGTTCAAGTCGGCGAACAAGCCGTAGGGAGCAGCACCGTGGCCATCGATCGCGCCCAGGTGAGGCACGTCGCCCGCCTGGCCCACCTGGCGTTGTCGCCGGAAGAGGAAGAGCGTTTCGCCGCGCAGCTCGCGCACGTGCTCGAGTACATCGAGCGGTTGCAGGCGGTGGACGTCAGCGGCGTCGAGCCCCTCGCCTTCGCCGGCGATGCGCAGGCCGGCGTCGTCATGCGGGCGGACGAGCCGCGCCCGTGCCTGCCTCGGGAGAAGGTGCTTTCGCAGTCGCCGCAGCATGACGGGCAGGCATTTCTCGTGCCGAGGATCATCGAGTGAAGATCGACCTCCTTCCGCTCTCGCAGATCTCCGACGCGCTCGCCTCCGGAGCGGTGTCGCCGGAAGCGCTGCTCGAGGCGTCGCTCGCCCGGATCCGCGCCGTCGACGGCCGGCTGCACGCGTTTCTTCGTCTGACCACCGACGAGGCGGGGGCCGCGGCGAAGGCCTCCGCGCAGCGCCGCTCGAGCCGCAAGCCGCTGGGTCCGCTGGACGGCGTTCCCCTCGCGCTCAAGGACATCTTCTGCATGGAGGGCGTCGAGACCACCTGCGGGTCCAGGATCCTCGAGGGCTATGTCCCTCCCTACGATGCGACGGTCGTCCGCAAGCTGAAGCAGGCCGGCGCGGTGATCGTCGGCAAGCTGAACATGGACGAGTTCGCGATGGGCTCCTCCACGGAGAACAGCGCCTTCGGTCCGACCATGAACCCGTGGGACCTGTCCCGAACGCCGGGCGGTTCCTCGGGTGGCAGCGCGGCCGCGGTTGCCGCGCGCCTGGTCGCCGGCGCGTTCGGCACCGATACCGGCGGGTCCATCCGGCAGCCCGCGGCGCTCGTGGGGTGCGTCGGGATGAAGCCCACGTACGGGCGCGTCTCGCGGTTCGGCGTCATCGCGTTTGCCAGCTCGCTCGATCAGGTCGGGCCGTTTGCCCAGGACGTGCGCGGAGTGGCGTACCTGCTCGGCGCGGTGGCGGGCCACGACAACGACGACCAGACCTCTTCGCCGCGCCCGGTGCCGGACTACGCAGCCGGTCTCGACCGGGGCGTGCGCGGTCTGCGGATCGGCGTGCCGCGCGAGTATTTCGGCGAGGGCCTGGCACCGGAGGTGGAGCGCGCGGTGCGCGCCGGTGTCGAGAAGCTGCGCAGCCTCGGGTGCGAGATCCGCGACATCTCGCTGCCGAATTCGCCGCATGCAATCGCCACCTATTACATCGTGGCGACGGCGGAAGCGTCGTCCAACCTCGCTCGCTACGATGGCGTGCGGTACGGTCACCGGGCCAAGGCCACCCAGCTCCTCGAGATGTACGAGAAGACGCGGGCCGAAGGATTCGGCGCGGAGGTGAAGCGCCGGATCATGCTGGGAACGTATGCGCTCAGCTCCGGGTACTACGACGCGTATTATCTGCGGGCACAGAAGGTCCGGGCGCTGATCCGGCGCGATTTCGACCAGGCGTTCGCAACCGTCGACGCGGTGCTGTCGCCGACGAGCCCGACGACGGCGTTCAAGCTGGGCGAGAAGTTGGACGATCCCCTTGCGATGTACCTGAACGACGTCTACACGGTCCCGGCGAACCTGGCGGGGCTTCCGGGCATCTCCGTCCCCTGTGGTTTCGATTCGAGGAAACTGCCGATCGGCCTGCAGTTGATCGGCAGACCGTTCGACGAAGAGACTCTGCTCCGCATCGCCCGCGCCGCCGAGCCGTCCGACTGCCCGCTGCCGCCGGTGTTGGAGGGCCGCTGACATGCCGGTCGCTGATTTCGAGCCAGTCATCGGCCTGGAAGTCCATGCACAACTGCTCACGCGGTCGAAGATCTTCTGCGGCTGCTCGACGCAGTTCGGCGCGCCGCCCAACACGCAGGTCTGCCCCGTCTGCCTCGGGCTGCCCGGCGCGTTGCCGGCGCTGAACCGGGCCGCCGTGGAGATGGCGATCAAGGCGGGCAAGGCATTCGGCTGCACCATCGCCAGACGCAGCATCTGGGCGCGCAAGAACTACTTCTACCCGGACCTGCCGAAGGGCTATCAGATCTCGCAGTACGAGGTGCCCATCTGCTCCGGCGGCGCGGTCCCGGTGCCCGGACTGGGGAAGATCGGCCTCGAGCGCATCCACCTCGAGGAGGACGCCGGAAAGAACATCCACACCGAGCGCGGCAGCGAGGTCGACCTGAACCGTTCGGGCGTACCCTTGATCGAGATCGTAGGGAAACCGGAGCTGCGTTCGGCGGAGCAGGCGAGCGAATATCTCAAGGCGATCCGCCTGGCCCTGATCTATCTCGGGATCAACGACGGCAACCTCGAGGAAGGGTCGTTCCGCTGCGACGCCAACGTCTCCGTCCGCCCGAAGGGGGCGACGAAGCTCGGCACCCGGGTCGAGCTCAAGAACATCAACTCCTTTCGCTTCGTCCGGCAGGCAATCGACTACGAGATCGCGCGCCAGGTGGAGCTGATCGAGAGCGGCGGCAAGGTGACTCAGGAGACGCGGCTGTTCGACAACGAGAAGAGCGTGACCCGCCCGATGCGCAGCAAGGAGGAGGCGAACGACTACCGCTACTTTCCCGAACCGGATCTCCCGCCGCTGGTCGTATCGCAGGAGCTGCTCGACACCGTCCAGGTGCCGAAGCTTCCGCAAGCGATCGCCGACGAGCTCATCACGGCTGGCGTTCCACAGGCCGACGCCCGCACGATCGTGAGCGATCCGCGCCTCGTCGACACGCATCGCCGCATCGGCGGAGATCCGAAGCGCGCGGCGCTGTTCGTGGTCGGCGAGCTGGCCCGAGCGGTCAACGAGAACGAAGCCGATCTCGGAGCGCTGAAGTTCGACCCGGCGCTGGTCCGGGACGTGTGGAAGCTGCAGGACGGAGGCTCGATCTCCTCGACGGCGGCGAAAGAGGTTCTTGGCGAGCTGATCCGGACCGGGGAAGCGCCCCAGCGGATCGTCGAACGGAAGGGCCTTGCCCAGGTCTCCGATGAAGGCGCGCTCGAAGCCGTGGTCGACGCCGTGATCGCGCGCAACCCGGGAGAAGTGGAGAAGTACAAAGGCGGCAAGACCAACCTGCTCGGGTTCTTCGTCGGCCAGGCGATGAAGGAGCTCAAAGGCAAGGGAAACCCCGGCGTCCTCAACACGCTGTTCCGGAAGAAGCTCGGCTGATGCGCAAGCGATTGCCCTCGCCCTCCTGCTCGCCGGCTGCAGGTCGACTCCCAAGCGCGAGCCGCAGCTCCGGGAGGCGCCTCGTCGCGGAAGCGGACGCACTGGAGAAGGCGAAGTAGTCTCGGCCCGTGCCGGCAGTGTTCGCCACCTTCCTGCTCCTCTCGCTCGCGCTCGCGGGCGCGCTCGCCTTCTCCGCGCCGAAGACGCGGCGCTGGCTGAAATGGGTGCTGCTGCTCTCGCTCGCCCTCGCCTGGCTCGCTCTCGGTTTCGCCGTGAGGGACATCGTGCAGCGCACCTCGGCGACGCTGGTGACGCCAGGCGGGGCGCGGCAGCCCCGGCTGGTGGAGCAGGCCGCGCGCGAAGGAGCGACGCTGGTCGCCTCGCTGGGCGGACCGGCGCTGCTCGCGACGTTCCTCGCGTGGCTTGCGGTGAGGGCGACGCGGCCCGGCCGGGGCTAGGGCGAATCTCATGAGGTGTACAGTCTCAGAAATAGTCGCCAAGCCGCCTTCGGCGGCCGCGACTAGAATCGACTCATGCAGCTCGTGCCCGTGGACCGCAGCGGACCTCATCTCGACGAGGTCCGGACTCTGCTCGGCGAATACTGGCGATCGTTCGGGTTCACCCCGTGCTTCCAGGGATTCGACGAGGAGCTCGCGAGTCTCCCCGGCGCTTATGGTCCACCCCGCGGCGCGCTGCTGCTCGCTCCGGGGCAGGGCTGCGTCGCGCTCCGCCCCCTCGACGCCGCGACGGCCGAGATGAAGCGCCTATATGTGCGGCCGGGCGCGAGAGGCACCGGCCTGGGGCGGTCTCTCGCCCTGGCGGCAGTGGCGCACGGGCGCGAATCGGGCTTCTCGCGCGTCGTCCTCGACACCATCGCCGAGAGAATGGCGGAGGCCGTCGCGCTCTACACATCGATGGGATTCCACCCCATTCCTCCGTACTCCGGCACCCCGGGAGTGCTCTGCATGGAGCTCCTGCTGCGATGAGCTTCCGCACCCTCTGGTTCGAGGACGGCACACTGCACCTGCTCGATCAGCGGCGGCTTCCCGCCCAGGTCGAGATCGTCCAGGCGCGCACCGCGCGCGAGACCGCGCAGGCCATCCGGGAGATGATCGTGCGCGGCGCTCCCGCCATCGGTTGCGCCGCGGCCTACGGCCTCGCGCTGGCAGTTCGGTCCGGTGAGAATTTCGCCGAGGCCCGCAGCGCCCTGCTCGATTCGCGACCGACGGCCGTGAACCTGCGTTGGGCGGTGGAGCGCCTGTCGGCGGTGCAGCCCAGGACGTTCGAGGCGTTGCGTGCCGAAGCGGACCGCGTGCTGGCGGAGGACCTCGCTGCCTGCAGGGCCATCGGCCGCCAGGGAGCGGCGCTGGTGCCGGACGGACGTGGAATCCTCACCCACTGCAACGCCGGAGGGCTCGCGACCGCCGGATACGGCACCGCGCTCGGCGTGGTTCGCGCCGCACTGGAGGCAGGGAAGAAGTGCGCGGTGTTCGCCGACGAGACACGCCCCTGGCTGCAGGGAGCGAGGCTGACCGCCTGGGAGCTCCTGCAGGACGGCATTCCCGTCACGTTGCTGCCGGACGCGGCGGCCGCTTCGTTGCTCTCGAGCGGCAGGATCGGCTGCGTGGTGGTCGGCGCCGACCGGATCGCCTGCAACGGCGATACGGCGAACAAGGTCGGGACGTATCCGCTCGCCTTGGCTGCCGACGCCGCCCAGGTGCCCTTCTTCGTTGCCGCCCCGACGAGCACTGTCGACCTGCGCGCCTCGAGCGGGCGCGAGATCCCCATCGAGGAGCGCGCGCCTTCCGAGGTCACCCACCTCGCCGGATCGCGGGTCGCCGCCGAAGGCGTGCACGTCTTCAATCCAGCCTTCGACGTGACGCCCTCGCGCTACATCACCGCCATCGTCACCGAGTGGGGCGTGGCGCGTCCGCCGTACGAGCGGACGCTTGCGGCGCTGGTCAGGCGCGAAAACCCGCCCGAAGGGCGATAGCTTGACTCCATGACTCCGACCCGCTAGATCGCCCGTTCCTTTCCGCGCCTGGCGGCGGGACTTCCCTGCCCGCCGGGCCGGTTCCAAGCCGGAAAGCCAGGAGATCTCCGATGTACGCAGTCGTCAGGACGGGTGGAAAGCAATACCGGGTCAAGGAAGGCGACCTTCTCAAGGTGGAGAAGCTTGCCCAGGACGTCGGCGCCAAGGTGGAGCTCGAGGTGTTGCTGGTGGGCGAGGGCGCGGACGTGAAACTGGGGGCTCCGCTCGTCTCCGGAGCCAGCGTCCGGGCCGAGGTGGTCTCGCACGGCAAGCGCCGCAAGCTCTGGCACTTCCGCACACAGGAAGAGGGCTGGGACCGGATCCGAGGGCACCGCCAGCCGTATACCGAGCTCCGGATCACTGGTATCTCGAGCTAAAGGACGCAAAGCGATGGCGCACAAAAAAGGTCAGGGGTCCTCGCGCAACGGGCGAGACTCGCCGGGACAGCACCGGGGCATCAAGGTGTTCGGCGGCGAGGCGGTCGTGCCAGGGAACATCCTCGTTCGCCAGGTCGGCACCCGGGTGCATCCCGGACGCGGTGTCGAGATGGGCCGCGACTTCACGCTCTACGCGGTGGTCGTGGGCAACGTGAAGTACCAGAAGGGACGCGGCGATCGCGTCTACGTGCACGTCGAGCCCGCCAAGGCGCAGGCTCAGGCGTAAGGCCCGCGCCGCGGTGGTCCGGCACAGGCCGCCGGAACGCCATGCAGTTCATCGACGAAGCGGAGATTTTGGTGAAGGCCGGCGACGGGGGCGCCGGCGCGGTGGCCTTCCGCCGCGAGAAGTTCGTCCCGCGCGGGGGGCCCTCGGGCGGCGACGGCGGCAACGGCGGCGACATCGTCCTCGAAACCGACGAGCGGCTCACTACGCTGCTCGACTTCCGCTTCAAGAGCGAGTACCGGGCAAGGAACGGCGAGCCCGGCCGCGGTCGCGATCAGAACGGCCATGCAGCGCCGGAGATGGTGCTGAAGGTGCCCCCGGGAACGCTGGTCCGCGATGCGCAGACCGCCGAGGTGGTCGCCGACCTGCGCGAGAACGGCCGCCGGTGGGTGCTGGCGAAAGGCGGCAGAGGCGGCCTCGGCAACATGAACTTCGCCACGGCCACCCTGCAAGCACCGCGCTTCGCGCAGCCGGGCACCGAGGGCGAGGAGAAGCGGGTGCGCCTGGAGCTGCGGCTGCTGGCCGACGTCGGCCTGGTCGGCTTTCCCAACGCCGGCAAGAGCACGCTGGTCTCCCGCCTCTCCCGGGCGCGGCCGAAGATCGCCGACTACCCGTTCACGACGCTTCAGCCCCACCTCGGGGTCGTCCAGTACAAGGACGGCCGCAGCTTCGTGCTCTCCGATTTGCCGGGCCTGATCGAAGGCGCGCACCGCGGCGCCGGCCTCGGACATCGCTTCCTCAAGCACATGGCGCGCTGCAGGACGATCATCCACCTCGTCGACGCAGCGCAGGATCGCGATCTCGTCGCCGACTTCGACGCCATCAACCGGGAGCTGGAGCTCTTCGATCCGGCGCTCGGGCGCAAACCGCAAGTCATCGCGGCGAACAAGATCGACATCCCGGAAGCACGGGAGCGGGCAGAAGCGCTCCAGCGCAAGCTGAAGCGCCGCAGGATCGGCGTCCATCTGGTTTCGGGCGCCACCGGAGAAGGACTGGATGCGCTGCTCGACGCGACCGTGCGGGCGCTGGACGCCGCGCCGATGCCGACTCCTCTCGAGCGCGACTCGCATCCCGACAAAGTTCGGAGATCGCGCACGTGAGTCGCCGCCGTCCGCCGCGCCCGTGGCCAGGTCCGGTGAGGCCGGTCGATCCGGCAGATCTGGTCGGACCGCGGGGCCTGACGGAGGAGGTCCTGCGCGAGGACTGCTGCGATGCGCCGGAAAGCGGCCCGGCGCAGTTCTTCTGGTCGCTGCTCACCACGGAGCGCAGGACGCGCATCCAGTCGGTGGTCGACGCGCGGCTGCAGAGCGTGACCGTGGTCCTCGATCGCCTGCTCGATCCGCACAACACCGCCGCCATCCTGCGCACGGCCGAAGGGCTGGGCCTTTCGCGGGCGCACGTCGTCGCGCACGCGGCAGGCGACGCGGTCGCGCATCGGCGCGTGACGCAGGATGCGCACAAGTGGATCGACGTGGAGGCGCATCCGGGCGGTGAGACGGCCGCGGAGAAGCTGCGCGCGGACGGCTACGAGGTCTGGGCTGGTCACCTCGATGCCGGCGGGCGGCTCTACACCACATTGCCCGCCGATCGGCCGGTCGCGCTCCTGTTCGGCAACGAGCACGAAGGACCATCGCCCGCGACGGTTCGTGCCTGCACGGGCACCTTCCGCATCCCGATGGCGGGGTTCACGCAGAGCTTCAACGTCAGTGTCGCCGCCGGCATTGCCCTGGCCTGGCTGGCGGACGCCCGGCGCCGCCATCTCGGCCAACCGGGAGATCTTTCCGGGGAGGCGCGCGTTCAGCTTCGGGACCGTTACACCCTGCTCGCCGCCAGGCTCGCCCGCCGGATGAAGGCCGGCCGCTGACACGAGTCCAACTTCCATGACCGCCCTCGTCGCCGCTCTCCTCCTCGCCGTCCCCGCGAAGGATCCCGGCCGCGCCATCGCCCGCCGCGTGCAGGCCTTCTACGCGCAGACCAAGGACTTCTCCGCCGGCTTCCGGCAGCACTACACGTACGTCGCCATCGGCCGGGTCGAAGAATCGGAAGGCGTGGTGCAGGTGAAGAAGCCCGGCAGGGTCCGCTGGGATTACGCGAAGCCGGACCGCCGCACGCTCTACATCGAGGACCGCACGCTGTGGATCTGGCGGCCCGACGAGCAGGAGGTGCAGGTGAAGCGCGATTTCGGCGGGGAGCAGCTGAGCAGCGCCTTTACGTTCCTGTGGGGCAAAGGGAACCTCCTCAAGGACTTCTCGCCGCGCGCCGTGCCGGCTCCGGACGGCCTTCCGAAGGGCGACGCGCTGGAGCTGACGCCGATCAAGGCGATGCCGGGCATCGAGAAGCTGCTCTTCGTCGTCGCCAGGGACGGTCAGGTCCTCGCCAGCGTGGTGACGAATCCCCAGGGCGACATCAACCAGATCGTGTTCACCGACGCGAAGATCGATCAAGGCCTGTCCGACTCGCTCTTCCACTTCGCGCCGCCGAAGGGCGCCTACGTCCAGGAATTGTGAAGCAGCGGATGACAAAGGAACGCGGTACAAGGCAGCTCGCCATGCAGAGGATGACCGCGGTCCTGTTGCTGTTCCTCTTCGCCTGCGCTCCCGCGCGCACGGTCAGGATCAACGGGCAGGACGTGCCGTACGAGGAGGCTGCCCGGGCCGAATTCAACGTCGCGAAGGCCTCCTATGACCAGGGCCGCTATGACGCTGCGGCGCAGCAGTTCGGCGCCTTCGCGCAGCGCTACCGCGACAGCGAGCTGCTCGACGAAGCGGTCTTCCGCCGCGGCCAGTCGCTGTCCAAAGCGGGCAAGCTGCAGGAGGCACAGGCGGCGCTGCAGGAGTTCCTCGACCAGCGCCCTTCTTCGCCGTTCCGGAACCCGGCCGTGGTCGAGCTGGCCTCCGTCCAGACGAAGCTGGGGCAACCCGCACCGCCTCTGCCGCCGATCGACACCTCGCAGATGAGCGACAGGGAAAAGAACCAGGCGGCGGCCGCTCTCGCCGAGTCGTACGCGCGCAACGGCCAATGGGGAGAGGCGATGCGCTGGTCGGCGCGCGTCTTCGAGACAGCGCCGCCGGCGGAACGCGAGACGCGGCGCAAGGACTACGAGCATGCCCTCGAGGCGGCCCCCGCGCAGGACGTCGCCAGGTTCGTCGCCGATCTGGATCGCGGATCTCCCGCCTGGCCCGCCGCCGCTCTCAAGCTGGCGCGCATCCAGCTTCACATGGGCGATCGCGCCCACGCCTCAGACCTGGCGCGCGACGTGCTCGCCTCGCAGTCGCAGGGCGCGTACGCGGACGGCGCCCGCGCAGTGCAGCAGGCCGCGCAAGGGAGCGGAGTGCGCCCCAATCTCATCGGCATCGTCCTGCCGCTGACGGGAGACCTGAAGGGATTCGCGGATCAGGCGCTCAACGGGATCGCCCTCACCCTCGACCTGCAGGGCCGCGGCAAGGTGCAGGTGGAGATCGTCGACACGAAGGGCGAGCCGGACGCCGCGGCCGAGGCGGTCGAGCAGCTTGCCCAGCGCGGGGTTATCGCCATCCTCGGGCCCCTCGGCATCGCCGAAGGGCTGGCCGCGGCGACGCGCGCTCAGCAGCTCGGCATTCCGATGATCTCGCTCTCCCGCGCCGACGGGCTCACGGCGCTCGGCGAGTACATCTTCCGCGACATGCCCACTTCCTATGCGCAGGCCAAGGCGGTGGCCGAGTACGCGCAGAAAAAGCTCAACGCGAAGAGCTTCGGAATCCTGCAACCCGACTCCGCCTATGGCGACGAGATGGCGCACTACTTCTGGGACGCCGTGGACGCCGGAGGCAGCGAAGTGCGCGCGTTCGAGCACTATCCGCTGCGCACCACCACCTTCAAGCCGTTCGTGCAACGGATGGTCGGCCGCTCCCCGGCGGACCTCGAGGAGCGCCAGCAGTTCTCGCAGGAGGCGGAAAAGATCACCCGGGAGATCAAGGATCCATACCGCCGCCGCAAGGCGCTGAGCCAGCTCCGCAACCAGCAGGCGCCCATCGTCGACTTCGACGCGATCTTCATTCCCGACGCGGCGCGCACGGTCCGCCTGATCGCTCCCTCCATTGCCGCCGAGGACGTGATCACCACCGGCTGCGATACGCGCGAGCTCGAGGTGGTGAAGCGGACGACCAAGAACGAGCAGCTGCGCACCGTGCAGCTCCTCGGGACGAGCCTCTGGGATTCGCCCGACCTGGTCGACGAGCGCTCGGGCGTCGCCCGCTACGTGCAGTGCAGCATCTTCGTCGACGTCTTCTTCGCGAATTCCGAGCGCCCGGCGACGAAGAAGTTCGTCGACGACTTCGGCAGCGCGTACAAGCGCGCGCCCGGCTTCCTCGAGGCGCACGCCTTCGACGCCGCCGGCATCCTCAAGCGGACGATCGAGGAGCGGCGCCCGCAGTCGCGCGACGAGCTGAGGGCGATGTTCGCCGGCATGGGCAAGCCCTTTGAGGGCGCTTCCGGGGACACTGTCTTCGGAAGGGACCGCGAGGCCCAGAAGCCGTTCTTCTGGCTGTGGATCAACCGCGGCAGCATCGTCGAGTTCGACCCCGAGGGCCCGCCGCCGGTGCCGCCGGCCGCGCCCGTTGCCAGACGCTAGTCGCGGCCGCCGAAGGCGGCTTTGCGACTACGCTTTTGCCTGTTCAAATCTGTGCGCTTGCGCACAGGCCGCGCCCGGTCCCCGGCACTAGACTTGTGCCTGCGCGGGGGTGCGCGTGGCCAAGCAGATGATGGTCTTTCCGTTCACCGTGCCGCTCGACGGCAGCGGGCGGATGCTCGATGCCGCGCAGGGTGTCTACGCCCGCTCGCTGGCGAGGACGCTGGCGGAGCGCCTCACCGAGCCGCCCCGACTGAACGCGAACCTCGCGCAGCTCACCGCCGACGGTCCCCTCGAGGGCGAGGACGGCGTGCGCGGTCATGGCTGGGTCGTGGCGTCGCAACCGTGGACGCTGGAGGAGGCCTGCCACATCGGCCTGCCCGAAGGCACCGAGTTCGTGCTGCACGGCTGCGCCGAGCTGACCGACCGCGTGCGCATCCGTATCCTGCTGGTGGACTCGCCGCAGAAACAGCTGGCGCTCGATCACGTGGTCCTCAGGCCCCGCAGCGAGCTGTTCTCCGCGCTCGACGAGGCGGCGGTGGAGATCGCCCGGGCCGTCGGGGAGGAGCCGCCGAATCTCGCCTGGCCGACGCGCGACGTGGAAGCGTACCTTGCTTATCTGCGCGGACGCGACATGAGCGCGGCCCACGAGATGGGGGTGCGCGTGCCCGACCCGCGCCGCAGCTTCGAGCCGTATCTGGAGGCAATGCGCCGCGACCCTCGCTTCGCCGACGCGCAGGAGCGCTTGCTGGCCCTCGCGCTCGACTTCGCACTCGGCGGCCAAGGCCCGCTGACCGCGGCGCGCGAGGCATGCGAGAAGCTGCTGGCCATCGATGCTTCCGCCTTCAAGGCCCACCTCGCGCTCGCCGAGATCGATCTGGCACAGGGCGACGCCGTGGCGGCCGAAGGCCGCATCGCCGCCGCGCTGAAGCTGCAATCGCAGTGGGCGCCGGCGTTCGAGCGCATGGGGACGGCGCTGGTGCGACAGAAGCGCCACGCGGAGGCGATCGGCTGGTTCGAAAAGGCGATTCGAGAGCGGCCCGAAGACACGGACGCGCTCCAGGGCCTCGGCGTCGCGCTGGCGGAATGCGGCCGGCTGGAGGATGCGGTGCGCAACTGGGAGGCGGCGCTGTCGCACGGCGTCCACACTGCCGACCTCCACGACAACCTGTCCAATTCCCTCTCGCTGCTTGGACGCCGCGCCGAAGCCCGCGCACACCGTGCACTTTCGCGCCGGCTGCAGGGCAAGCGGAGATTCGGGCTGGATCTGCTCCGCGAAGCGTGGGAATGGCTGTCAGGTGGAACCGGTCCCCGGCGCTGAAGAGACGCTGCTTCCACCGCCGCCCCCCGGCCCAGGTACCCTGGGCGCGCTCCGGCCGCCGCTGCTCAACATCTTCCTGTTCCTCTTGACGTTTGCCTCCGCGTTCCTCGCGGGTAGCGCGCTCAAGGACACCCAGATGCCCGAACCGTCGCGCGCCGAGATGTTGCGCCACGGCCTGGGGTTCGCGCTCGCGCTGCTCTTCATCATGCTCGCGCACGAGATGGGGCACTTCTTCCTCGCCAGAAAGCACGGCGTCGATGCGACCTGGCCATTCTTCATTCCGGCGCCGCTGCTCTCGGTGATCGGAACGCTGGGAGCCGTGATTCGCCTGCGGTCGCTGCCGCGTACCCGGCGGGCTCTGATCGACATCGGCGCGTCAGGGCCGATCGCCGGCTTCGTCGCCACCATCCCGGTGCTGGTGCTCGGACTGCGCTGGTCGACGGTCGTGCCGGTGGAGCCGGAGACGCCGCGCTGGACCCTCTTCGAGGCGTTCCTTCAGTGGTTCCAGCAGGGAACCTGGCCGTCCCCGCGGGAAGCCTTCGATCTCGGCTACCCGCTGGGCATGTCGCTGGTGCAGCAGCTCGTCGTCGGCACACTGCCGGAAGGCCAGACGCTCGCGCTCCACCCCATCGCGGTGGCCGGCTGGTTCGGCTTTTTGCTCACGGCGCTGAACCTGCTGCCGCTCGGGCAGCTCGACGGCGGCCACGTGCTCTTCGGCGCCTCGCCCAGGTTGCACAGCCTGTTCGGGCCGCCGCTCTCGGCGGTGCTGCTCGCGCTCGGCGTGTTCACCGCGTTTCCCGGCTGGATCCTCTGGGGCCTTTTGATGGGCCTGGGCCTCGGCATGCACCCGCGCCTCGCCGAACCCGAGGAGCGGATCGACGGCGTCCGCCGGGCGTGGGTCGGCGCGAGTCTTCTGCTGTTCGCGCTCTCGTTTTCACCCGTGCCGCTGGCCCTGCTCGCGCGGTAGAACGGTCGCATGTCCGATTCCTTGCGCGAGGTGCTCGGGCCGGGCGGCGCGCTCTCCCGGGTGCTGCCCGGTTACGAGCCGCGCCCCCCGCAGCTGGCGATGGCGGCGCGGGTGGAGGACGCGCTCGCGCACGGCAGGGCGCTTCTGGTCGAGGCGGGCACGGGCACCGGCAAGACGCTCGCGTACCTGCTTCCGGCGGCCCGCAGCGGCCTCAAGGTGGTGGTCTCCACGGCCACGAAGACGCTGCAGGAGCAGCTCGCGGACAAGGACGTTCCCCTGCTGCGCGCCCTCGGGGTCGACGCGAAGGTCGCCTTCCTGAAAGGCCGCCAGAACTACCTCTGCCTGCTCCGCTTCGATCGCTTCCTGCGCAATCCGACCTTTGCGGTGCGGGAGGAAGCGGCGGTTTTCGACGGCATCGCGGCCTGGGCGGAGACGACGCAGACGGGCGACCGCGCCGAGCTGAGCGACCTGCCGGAGAACCTCGCTTCCTGGCGCGATCTCTCTGCCAGCGCGGACCAATGCATCGGAACGAAGTGCGAGCACTACGATCGCTGCTTCGTCTTTCGCGTGCGGCGAGAGGCAGCGGACGCCGACGTAGTGGTCGTCAACCATCATCTCTTCTTCGCCGATCTGGCCCTGCGCACCTCCTCGGCGGGAGACGCCGGAGCGGCGGTGCTTCCGCGTTACGACGCCGTCGTATTCGACGAGGCCCACGCGGTCGAGGAGGTCGCGACCGAGCACTTCGGCGCGCAGCTCTCCAGCTTCCGCGTCGGCGAGCTCGGCCGCGATGCCCTGAAGAGCCTCGCGGCCCATTCCTCGCGGGTAGAGGCCGCGGGGCTGGCGGCGCGCCTGATGCGGGAAGGGCGCGAGTTCTTCGACGTGGCGCTCGAGTCGTCGCAGGAAGGGCGCTGGCCGCTCTTGCGCGGCGCGCTCCAACCCGCAGAGGCCGAGCGGACCAGGCTCGCGGAGCTGGTTCGCGCCCTCGGCGCCGCCGTGTCGGGCAGCGGAGACGAGGAGCTCGCGCTGATCGAGCGCCGCTGCCTTGCGCTCGGCGCCGACCTCGAGCTCTTCTCGGAGACCGAGCGCCGCCCCGATCTGATCCACTGGGCCGAGTCGCGCGCCGGGCACCTCTTCCTCCACGCCTCGCCGATCGACGTCAAAGGCCTGCTCCAGGACAAGCTGTATGACCGCATCGGGCCGGTGGTCTTCACCAGCGCAACCCTTGCGGTCGCCGGCCACCTCGAATACTTCGCGCAGCGCATCGGCCTCTCGGACGACTCCGGCCCCCTCTTTCCGCTCGAGTCGCACGTCCTGGCCTCGCCGTTCGACTACGCCTCGAACGCCGCCCTCTACCTGCCTCGCGACATGCCCGACCCACAGGATTCGGCCTTCCCGGAAGCCGTCGCCGGCGAGCTGCGCGAGCTGTTACCGATCACGTCCGGACGCGCCTTCGTGCTCTTCACCTCGCTGCGCAACATGCGCGCGGTGCACGCGCTCCTCGCCGCCGAGCTGCCCTGGCAGGTGCTGCTACAGGGCGAGGCGCCCAAGGCGCAGCTGCTCAAGCGCTTCCGCGATCGGCCGAGCGTGCTCTTCGCTTCCCAGAGCTTCTGGGAGGGCGTCGACGTTTCCGGCGAGGCGCTGAGCCTGGTGGTGATCGACAAGCTGCCGTTCGCCTCCCCGGGCGAACCGATCGTCGCCGCGCGCATCGAGCGCCTCCGCGCGGAAGGGCAAGACGCGTTCTACGGCTACCAGCTACCCCAGGCGGCGCTGGCGCTGAAACAGGGATTCGGCAGGCTCATACGCAGCTCGAGCGACCGCGGCATCGTCGCCGTCCTCGACGCGCGCATGAGCCGAAAAGGGTACGGGCGGGTATTCATCGAATCGCTGCCCCGCTGCCGCATCCTGCGCAGCCCTGCGGAAGCGGCGGACTTCTGGACCGGCGAACCCTGTAAAGGTGCGACAGGAGCGTAGCTGCGCTTACCCCGCCGTCCGGAGGCGGCCGGAAAGACTCTTGGCGGCATCGTGTGTTCAGGAGAAACTACCCGGTACTGAACTCTTCACCCGCAGTGATGGCGGGCGAAGGCCGGGGACCGCGCGAAGGCCCATCGGGCAGGCGTGTCGGGACGGGTGACCGCAGCGTGCAGTTCAACACGGGCCAACGCGAGCTGACGCTCAAGATCGTCTACTACGGCCCCGGCCTCTCCGGGAAGACGACCAACCTCCGCGCTCTCTACCAGCGCATCCAGCCGCAGCTACGGGGGCATCTGATGACGTTGGACACGGCCGACGACCGGACCCTGTTCTTCGACACGCTGCCCCTGGTGTTCACCGCCGGCACCCTGAAGGTGAAGCTGAAGCTCTTCACCGTTCCAGGCCAGGTGATGCACAACTCGACGCGGCGGATCGTCCTGCAGGGCGCCGATGCCATCGCCTTCATCGCCGACAGCCAGCCCTCCAAGCGGCAGGAGAACTACAAGTACTGGCTGAACATGGTGGAGAACCTGAAGGCGAACGGCCTCGAGATCGAGTCGATGCCGAACGTGGTCCAGTGGAACAAGAAGGACCTGGGCGACGCCTCCACCGACGAGGCCATCGAGAAGATGCGCCGCGAGAACAAGCAGCCCGTGTTCGAGGCGGTGGCGGTGCGCGGCGAGGGAGTGTTGGAGACGTTCCTGGGCCTCGTCGACCTCACCTTCGAGCACGTCGACAAGGTCTACATGCTCTCGCAGAAGATCGGGCTCGATCGGCGCGCGTTCGTCGAGGAAGTCCGTCGCTGTCTGGTCGATCCGCCCTCCGGGAAGACAGGAACGGACGGAGCCTGAGAGGTGGCCGAGAGCGTCATCCACAAGCAGCTCGTGTTGGGCGAGTTGCTCGATCTGACCAGCTTCACCAACGTCTGTCGCACGTTCGTGGACCTCTACAAGGTCGGCCTCAAGGTCTTCGACGCCAACGGCACGAAGCTCGTGGACATGAAGGTCGCCTCCGGCGACTTCTGCGCCTACATGTTCACCGGCCCCAACGGCCGCCGGCTGTGCACCGAGACGGTGACGCACATCAAGGTGCGGCCGCTGGAAGCGCCCAACGCCCAACCGGCGCTCGCGGTCCGCAACTGCTTCAGCGGTCTGCGCTATCTGATGATGCCCATCCTCTACGAGGGCGACATACTCGGTCGCATCATCTTCGGTCCCTTCATGCCCGAGGAGGTGGGCGACCTGGGCGCCGAGCTGCAAGCGCTGCAGGGCGAGTTCGACCTGAAGAAGGCGAAGGAGCTGATCGACCGGATCCGCAGGGCGCCGGAGACCACCGTCCGCCGCATCCTCGAGCACTTCGCCAAGCTGGTCGACGTGCTCGTCTTCACCTCGCACAAGGCGATGATCTCCAGCCAGCTTCACATCGAGAGCGTCACCGAGAGCTACCGGGAGGTGCAGGAGAAGAACAAGAAGCTCTCCGACGCGCTCGAGCGCCTGCAGGAGCTCTCGCGGCTGAAGTCCAACTTCCTCGCCACCGTTTCCCACGAGCTACGCACGCCGCTCACCTCGGTGATCGGCTACAGCGAGATGCTTCTGGCCGGACTTGCCGGCGATCTGAACGACGAGCAGAAGGACTATCTGAAGACGATCCTGGAGAAGGGCGAGTCGCTCCTTCGGCTCATCTCCTCCATCCTCGACCTCTCCCGCATCGAGGCCCGCGGCGTGCAACTCGTGCGCAAGCAGACCAGCCTCGACGAGATCGTGCAGAGCGCGATGGAGAGCGTGCTTCCGCAGAGCCTGAAGAAGAACCTGCAGCTCAAGTCCGAGGTCTCGCGCACGGTGAAGACGATCACCGTCGACGGCGACAAGATCCGGCAGTGCGTCGTGAACCTGCTCTCGAACTCGGTCAAGTTCACGCCGGCAGGCGGCCAGATCCTCATCCAGGCCGGTCCCGCGGAGCGGCCGCCCACCCAGGCGGGGCCCTTCGGCAGCTCCGGCTACTTCCAGATCGTGGTCACGGACAACGGCATCGGGATTGCGCCGGAGATGCAGCCCAAGGTGTTCGAGACGTTTTTCCAGGCGGATTCGTCGGCGTCGCGCGAGTACGGGGGAGCGGGCCTGGGGCTCTCGATCGTCCGCAGCTACATCGAAGCACACGGCGGCGAAGTGTCGTTGAAGAGCGAGCTCGGCAAGGGGTCGACGTTCACGCTGATCGTGCCCATCGAACCTCCGGGAAGCGCGCTCGAGATGCCGCGCAATTGAGCTCGGAATTCGACCTCATCGCCGCATTCCTGAAGCCATTTCCGCGTGGATACCGGGTTCGCCTCGGCCCGGGAAGCGACTGCGCGGCGGTATCCGTCGCTCCCGGCATGCAGCTGGTCGCGACCACGGACGCGGTCATCGAGGGCGTCCATTTCGATCTCCGCCGATTCTCGCCGGAAGACGTCGGGTGGAAGGCCCTGGCCGTCAACCTGTCCGACCTGGCCGCCGCGGGCGCGCGGCCGCGGTGGTTCCTCTGCGCACTGGGCATCCCCGCGAGCAGCCGCGTGGTGCAGATCGCGCAGAGGATCTCCCGCGGGATGTCGTCGTTGGCGCGCAAATCGCGTTGCGCGCTGATCGGCGGCAACGTCACCTCCGCCGCGGAATGGTCGGTGACCATCACGGCGCTCGGCGAGGCTCGCCGCCCTCTGTCGCGCGCCGGTGCGCGTCCCGGTGACGCGCTGGTGGTCATCGGGTCGCTTGGCGACGCCGCCGCCGGCCTGCGCTCCTATCCGTCCCCGGTCGCGGCGCGCGCGCAGCGCCGTCCGGTTCCGCGGGTCCGCGAAGGTTTGCTGGTGGCGCCGTTTGCATCCGCCGCCATCGACGTCAGCGACGGCTTTCTCCAGGATCTCGGGCACATCTGCGCCGAGAGCAGCGTTGGCGCGGTCGTCGAATGCAGCTCGCTTCCGCTGGGAAAGGCGGCTCGCCGTCTTCCCGACGGCATGGAGCTGGCACTGGGCGGCGGCGAAGACTACGCGCTGCTTCTGACCGTCCCGAAGCGGAAACTGCCGGCCCTTCGGAAGAAATTGAGGCTCGTCGAAGTCGGCCGCATCGTGCGCGGTCGAGGCATCCAGCTCACCGAGCTGGGCTCACCTCGCCCGCTTCCACGCCGCTCCGGATTCGACCACTTGAGAAAATAAAACCTTGGCGCGCTGAGCGTGCTTGGCGGTTGATCTGAAGCGCCAGTCCTCTTAAACCTTGCGCTCCGTCCCGCGCCTTCGCGCGGAGGCGGTCGTGTGCTTTGGAATCGACTCCGTCCGCAGCCTCGCACTTCGCCCCGCGCCCCAAAGGGAGCCCGACTGCGCTCGCCGAGCTCCTCGCTGCCTTCCGCGAAGGCGCGCGCAAGGTCCAGGCGCGCGGCCTTTTCGGCGCCGCCCGCGGATACGCGCTGATCCGGCTGGCGGAGGACTCGAAGCGGCCGCTCGTCTGCGTGGAGCCCGACGAGGAGGCGGCGGAGGCGCTGGAGCGCGACCTGCGGTTCTTCGCCCGCGACCGCGCCGTGGTGCGCATCCCGGGCGACGAAGTGCTGCCTTACGAAGGGCTCACCCCGGACCGGTTCGTCGCGCAGCAACGTCTCGCGGCCCTCTTCCGCTTGCACCTCGGCGAGCAACCGATCGTGGTCTGCTCGATCAAGTCCGTCGGGCGCCGTGTGCTTCCCCGCGCCGCCCTGGATCGGCGGAGCCTGCAGATCTCGCTGGAGATGGAGCACGACCGCGACGAGCTGGCCCGCAAGCTCACCGCGGCCGGCTACGCCCGCGTCCCGCTGGTGGACGATCCCGGCACCTTCGCCATCCGCGGCGGCGTGTTCGACGTCTGGTCTCCCCTGGACGCCCAGCCGGCTCGGCTCGAGTTCTTCGGCGACCTGGTGGAGAAGATCCGCTCGTTCGATCCGCAGACGCAGCGCACCTCCGGCGACCTGAAGGAGATCTCGCTCTGCCCGGCGCGCGAGATCGTGCTGGACGAGGAAGGGCGTCGCGCCGCCGTCGCCACTGTGCGCGCAGCCGCCGACGCGGTCGAGACTCCCTCCCGGCAGCTTCGCGAGCTCATCGACGATCTCTCCAATCTCTCGCAGGACGACGAGCTCTTTGCCGCAGGTCTGACGGCGATCCTTCCGGGGTTCTACCCGGGGGGCCTCTCGCCGCTCACCGAGTACCTGCCCAAAGACGCGATCTGGATCCTGGACGATCCGCTGGAGCTCGAGCGCCAGTGGGGAGATCTCTGGAGAGCATTGGAGGACGCCTTCACCGGAGCCCGCAGGAAAGGCGAGCTCGCGCTGCCCCCGGACCAGCATTTCGTGCACGAGCGCGATCTGCGCCCGACCGTGGAGGCGTCGCCGCTGCTCGAGCTGTCGGACCTCGCCGTCGGCGCGGACGCCGCGGTGGGAACTGCCGAGATCGACTTCGAGCTGCAGCCCACCCGCGAGCTGCGCGCCGAGATCCAGAGCCATCATGGCGAGGACGGGGCGCTGACGCCGCTGGTGCGCAGGCTGGAGTCTCTCCGCGAACGGGGCGCGACGGCCATCGTTGCCTGCCACTCGTCGGCGCAGGCGGAGCGGACGCGAAGGCTTTTCCTCGACCGCAATCTCATGGCGCAGATCGTGCCGCTGCAACAGGCGGCCTTCTCGCCGCACATCCACGCCCACCTGGTGGTCGGCGAGATCAGCGCCGGCTTCGTCGATTCCCACGAACGGTTCGCCCTCTACTCGGACGAGGACATCTTCGGTCCCCGCGCCGAGGTACGCCGCGCGCCGCGCAAGCCGCGGACGTTTGGCCCCGAGGGTGCGGACTTCCGCGACCTCAAGGAAGGCGATCTGGTGGTGCACGTCGACCACGGGATCGCACGCTACGACGGACTCACCCGCCTGAACGTGCGCGGGTTTGCGGCGGACTTCATCCTTCTGCAGTTCGCAGGCAAGGACAAGCTGTACCTTCCGGTCGGCCGCCTGCGGCAAATCCAGAAGTACGCCGGCGGCGATCCCGAGAAGGTCAGGCTCGACTCGCTCAAGAGCCAGACCTTCCAGAAACGAAAGGCGAGGGTCAAGGAAGAGCTGCTCCGGATGGCGGCGGAGCTGCTCGACATCTACGCGGCCCGGGCTGCGCACCAGGGTTACGCCTATTCGCCGCCCGACTCGATGTACCGGCAATTCGAGGCGGACTTCGAGTTCGAGGAGACTCCCGACCAGGAGCGCGCCATCTACGAGGTGCTCGCGGACATGCAGCAGAAGAAGCCGATGGACCGGCTGGTCTGCGGCGATGTCGGGTACGGCAAGACCGAGGTGGCGTTGCGCGCCGCGTTCAAGGCCGTCGAGGACAAGAAGCAGGTGGCAGTGCTGGTTCCGACCACGGTGCTTGCCGCGCAGCACTTCCGGACCTTCTCCAGGAGGTTCGCGGACTATCCGGTCATGGTGGAGATGATCTCGCGTCTGCGCGACGAGAAGCAGATTCGCGGAGCCCTCGCCCGCGCGCGCGAAGGGAAGGTGGACGTGCTGATCGGCACGCACCGCCTGCTCTCCGCGGACGTCTCGTTCAAGGACCTCGGGCTGGTCGTGGTGGACGAGGAGCAGCGCTTCGGCGTGAAGCACAAGGAGCAGCTGAAGAAGCTGCGCAAGCTCGTCGACGTGCTCACCCTCACCGCCACTCCGATCCCGCGCACGCTGCACATGTCGATGATGGGCGTGCGGGATCTCTCGATCATCGGGACCCCACCCGTGGACCGCCGCGCCATCCGCACCTTCGTCTCCAAATTCGACGGAGCGACCATCAAGGAGGCCATCGAGCGCGAGCTGGCCCGCGGCGGCCAGGTCTTCTTTGTCCACAACCGCATCGAGACCATCTCTGGCGTGTTGGACTACCTGACCCGGCTCGTTCCCCAGGCGAAGATCGCCGTGGCGCATGGCCAGATGGCCGAAGGCAAGCTGGAAAGGGTGATGACGGAGTTCATCGACAGGAAGCACGACGTGCTGCTCTGCACCGCCATCATCGAGAGCGGCCTCGATATTCCCTCCGCCAACACCATCCTCGTCGACCGCGCCGACCACTTCGGACTCTCGCAGCTGTACCAGATCCGCGGCCGCGTCGGCCGCAGCCGCGAGCGGGCCTATGCCTATCTGTTGATCCCGGCGCGCCGGAAGATCACCCGCGAAGCGCAGAAACGCCTCCAGGTCCTGCAGCAGTTCACCGAGCTGGGCGCCGGATTCCAGATCGCATCCCACGACCTGGAAATCCGCGGCGCCGGCAATCTCCTCGGTCCTGACCAGAGCGGCAACATCGCCTCGGTCGGATTCGATCTGTACACGCAGCTCATGGAGGAAGCCGTAGCGCAGATCAGGGGCGAGGAAGTGCGGCAGGAGTTCGAGCCGGACGTCGAGCTGCCCATCCCGGCGCTGATCCCCGAGGACTACGTCCCGGACGTGCAGCAACGGCTCTTCTTCTACAAGCGGCTCGCGTCCGCCAGCACCGAGGAGGCGCTCTACGACGCCAAGGGAGAGATGCGTGACCAGTGCGGCGACCCCCCGGCGGAAGTCGATGCGCTGGTCGAGGTGATGTCGCTCAAGAACGAGCTGCGCGCGCTGCGGATGCGCGGCCTGAAGAGCGGTCCGGACCGTCTGGTCGTGCAGCTCGGGCCGGACGCCGCTCTCGATCCCGCCTCCCTGGCTCAGCTCGTGGCGAAGGGAAAGGGGCGATATCGCCTCACACCCGGGATGGAGCTGGTCGCCACCATCAATGGCGTGTCTTCGCCACTGGAGAGCGCTCGGCAGCTCGTCCGGGAGCTGCGCGCCTGCGCACAGGTCTCGGACTAGCCCGGCGCGAGGTCTGCGCCGGCTGTCCCGTAGCGCCGCGCGAGCCCGCGCGCCTCGGGGAGTAAAGCCTTCCCCCAGCGTGTTCGCTCTGGTATCTCCTGGCCCCCTGACCGAAGGATCCGCCGCATGAACACCCGCTTTGCCAGCGTCCTCTGCGCCACGCTCGCCCTCGTCGCCTGCAAGAAGAGCGAGAAATCCGGACCTGTCGTGGCCGAGGTCGGAGACGAAAAGATCACTGCCGAGGAAGTCCGGCAGCGGCTGAACGAAACCAGCCCCTTCCTTCGCGCGCGCTACAGCACGGTCGAGCGGAAGAAGGAGTTCCTCGAGAACCTGGTCCGCAACGAGCTGCTCGCCCAGGAGGCGGTCCGGCAAGGCTACGACAAGAGTCCGGCCGTCCGCGACCAGATGAAGCGGGCGATGATCCAGGAGCTGATCAAGCACCAGCTCGATGCGAAGCTCTCCGGCACCGACATTGGCGATGAGGAGCTGAAGAAATTCTACGAGGCGCACCTCGACGACTTCGTGAAGCCGGAGCGGGCGCGCGTCTTCCACATCCTCCTGCCGGCAAAGGACGCGAAAGAGCGGGCCGATGCGCGCAAGAAGGGCGCCGCGCTGCTCAAGGACATCGACGCCCGCGAGAAGAAGGGTGAAGTGAACGCGTTCCAGAGCGCCGCGATGAAGGAGAGCAAGGATGCCCTCTCGGCGCCGATGGGCGGAGATCTCCGCTTCCTCTCCCGGGACGAGCTCGCCAAGGCCTACAACTCCGAGCTCGCCCACGCGGCGTTCGAGCTGAAGAACCCCGGCGACAAGTCCGGACCCGTCGATACGTCCGCCGGCGTGGAGCTGGTGAAGCTGCAGGTGAAGACGGTGGCGGTGAACCGCACCTTCGAGGAGAGCAAGGAACCGATCCGGCAGCGGATGGCGCGGGAACGGCGCAGCCGCGACTACGACGAATGGGTGAAGGGCCTGCGCGAGCGCACCAAGGTCGCCATCTACGACCAGGAGCTGGACAAGATCCAGGTGGACGCCGCTGCACAGCCGCCGCCTGCGGGTCCGGCGAGCATCTCCGGCGGCCATCCGGTGCCCCAGGCGATCGCGCCGGCTGCGCCGCCAGCGGGGCAGAAGTCGCCTTCGACGGCGACGTCGAACATCGGCGGGAAGTAGCCGCGTGAGTCGGGGCATGAAGAGGGCGATCCCGTTCGCGCTGGTCGCGCTCGGGCTCGTCCTCTCCGTCGCCGGATGCAAGCGCTCGAGACCAAATGCTCCTCCGCCGCCGCGCGCTGCCGCAGTGGTGAATGGCGCCCCCATCGCGGTGACCCGCGTCCAGGCCGAGCTGGACCGCATGCGCCGCGGCTCCGAGGAGAGCCAGGCAAAGGTCGCGCCGCAGGACGTGCCCCGGCTGGCCCGCGCGCTCCTCGATGCGCTGGTCGATCGGACCATCATCCTCCAGCGGGCGAAGGCAGCGGGGTTCGCGGTCACCGAGGCGGAGGTCCAGCGCGCCACCGACGCGCTCGCGGACGATACCCGCCAAGGAGGGGCGGCCTGGGGCGAGCAGCTCGCGAAGGCGGGGCTGAACCCGGAGCAGCTCTCCGACGATACCCGCGAGCGCCTGCTGGCGGAGAAATACGTGGCGGAGCAGACCCGCGCGGAACGCGCCTCGCCGGCGGAAACGCGGGCGTACTACGACACGCACATCGCGCAGTTCGAGGACCCGGAGGCAGTCCACTGCTTGCAGATCGCGGTGCGCACGCCCGAGGAGGCCAAGAGCGTCCTCGATCAGCTCCGCGGAGGAGCCGCCTTCGACAAGGTCGCACGCCAGGCGGGCACCTCTCCCGACGCGCGCACCGGCGGCGACCTCGGCTGGTTCTCGAAAGGCACGATGCCGAAGGTCTTCGACGACACCTGCTTCTCGCTCGGTACAAACAAACTCTCAGGCGTGGTCGCCTCGCCGTACGGGTACCACGTGTTCAAGGTGGTCGGACGGCGCGCGCCGCGGACGCGCAAGTTCGAGGACGTGAAGACGGAAGCCGGGCGGCGCACCACGGCGGAGAAGCGCGTCCAGGCCGAGCGCCAGCTTCTGCAGCAGCTCCGCTCGGCGGCCCAGGTCAAGATCGACGAATCCGCCCTCGCCCTGGTGCGCTAAGTCTTCCCTTCTTGATCTGAAGAATGGATCGATTATGGTCCGCCCCATGCTGCGTTTCTCGTTGGTGCTGACCCTCCTGCCGCTTGCGGCGCTTGCCGAGATCAAGGACCGGATTGCGGCCGTGGTGAATGGCCTGCCCATCACGCTTTCCGAAGTGGAGGAACGCGTCGCACCCGAACTGGCGCGCGTCCCTTCCGGTCCGGCCGGAGCGGCGCAGCGCAAGGACATCCTCAAGCATGCCCTGGGGCAGCTGATCGACGAGCAGCTCGTGGCGAGCGAAGCGAGCGCGCTGGGCATCGACGTGACCGAGGACGAGCTTCAGCGCCTCGTGGAACAGCTCGCGAAAGAGAACCGCCTCGACATGTCCCAGTTCCGCCAGGCGCTCGCGCAGCAGGGGCTCAGCCTCGAGACGGTGCGCGAGTCGCTCAAGCGCCAGCAGCTCACGGTGCGGCTCCTCCAGTACAAGGTGAAGCCACGCCGCGTGAGCGACGAGGAAGTGCAGGCGGCCTATGCCACGATGAACCGGAACGCGGAATACGAAGTGCGCGCCCGCGACATCTTCATCTCCGCGCCGGACGGGGCGAGCGCGACGCAGCAGAGCGCAGCGAGGGCCAAGGCCGATGCGGCCCTGCGCCGGATCCGCGAAGGAGAGAGCTTCGCCAAGGTCGCTCGCGACGTGTCCGACGGTCCCACCGCGCGCGAGGGCGGCGATCTGGGGTACTTCCGCCGCGGGCAGATGCTCCCGCAGCTGGAGCAGGCCGCTTTCGCACTGCAGCCGGGGGAGACCTCTGGGCTGATCCGCGTCGTCGGAGCGCGCGGGGGCTATCACCTCGTGACCGTCGAGGACCGCCGGCAGCTCGCGGCGCGCCCGCTCGCGGAAGTCCAGGAGGAGATCCGCAACCGCCTGACTGCGGAATCGGTGATGAAAGAGCGCGAGCACTATCTCTCGCAGCTTCGAAAGACGGCGCAGCTCGACGAGAAGCTCTAGCTTTGGGCTGTACAGGTTCGTTCAACGAGCGGGATCCGTCGGCGCGTTTCCTCTGCTGTCGAGGGCGGGCGCGAGGTCCTGGTTCTCCA
Organism: Deltaproteobacteria bacterium; assembly: GCA_005879535.1. Taxonomy (NCBI): domain Bacteria; kingdom Pseudomonadati; phylum Myxococcota; class Myxococcia; species Deltaproteobacteria bacterium. The sequence continues at coordinate 41,217 of VBKI01000059.1, forward strand.
CGGGTCTGACCGACCCCTTCGTGGATTGCACGTCGATGGAGGCGAGCGCCCAGACGGCGCCAGGCGGATCGCCCGGACGGGATCCGTCGCGGTCGATCCAGGTCGCCTCCAGCTTCGCGTTCTTGCGCACCAGGTCGCGAAATGCCGCGTCGGGATCGTCGACGGTCTGCGCGAATTGATCGACGGTGAGACCGGAGCCGTTCTCCACCAGGAGCGTGTACGCCTGGACGTGCGCGCGCAGCGAGGCAGCGAGATTGTCGATCGCGTCTTCGCCCGCATACTTCTTCGCGTCATCCGCATGGTACGTGGGCCCGGAGTACCCGGTCGCGTACAGCTTCGCCTTCGCGACGGGAAGCCGATCGAGCCACGCTGGCCCGTTCCTTGCCGTCGTCGAGCCGCCGACCTGCGCCTCGGCGGCACTCTTTCCGCGCACGGAGTCGACCTCCAGGGTCGCCAGCGCCCAGACGCCGCCGGGCTCGCTGCGCTCGCCGTTCTCGTCGGTCCAGGTCGCCTCGATGCGAGAATTCTGCAGCACGACGTCTGCAGCTTCCTTGCTGATGGTGGCGCCCTGGTTTGCGCTCGCGGTGGCCCGGTCCAGTCCCAACACCTCGACGTGCGAGGCGAGGGCAAGAGCGAGCTTGCCCCGCGCGTCATCCGCCGCAGCGTTGATGGCGTCCTGTGGCCAGAAGCTCGCCTGCGCGTACCCGACCGCGACCAGCTTGCCGTTGCCGCTCTCCGGAACCTTTTCCACCCACGGCGGAACGGCGACGCCTTCCTTCCACGGCTTGCCCCAGCGATTCAGCTTCGGAGACGGCTCGACGCGCTTCTGCGCACCCGCGCAGGCGGTGCAGGCAAGTACAGCCCCAAGCCATAGCCGCAAAGCCACCCCAGAGACGGCAGCGGCTAGCGGACTCTCTTCGCTTCCTCGGCCGAAAGCTCGTCGAACGCCTTGTCGGCATTGGCGCGGACGGTGTCGCGCACCTTGGCATTCAGCTCCTTCATCTTGTCCATGTTGTTCTTGAAGGAGTCCATGTCCAGCGCAGCGAGAGCGTATTCGGTGCCGTCGGTATCCACCCAGTGATCGATGATCTGCACGCCGGAGAGCTCCATCTGCGAATAGGTCTTGAGGGCCTGCTGGACGTGCTGCTCTTCCGTCGACTGGCTCATGTCGCCGGCCGTGGTCGACGCCATGTAGTCCTTGTTCAGCACCGAGACGTAGGTGTCGAGGATCTTCGAGATCTCCGCCCGCCCCCGCGAGTCGGAGGTCGAGCGGCGCATGGCGGCGTTGCGGATTCCACTGGCGATGCCGACGCCATAGAAGACCTTGCCCTTGTCACCGCCGAACGCGCCCGTACCACGATTCACCCAGTCCGGGCCGTTGGCATGCAGCACCTGATTCGACATCTCCGGCGGCTTGCTGCCGCCGCACGCGGCGAGCGCCGCCACCATCGCGAACCCCAGAATCTTCTTCACTGTCGTTCCTCCATGTTTGCGGCGGCCTTGCCGACGCGCATCCGGTTCAGAGTCCCGCGTTCTCCTTCGCCACGAGCGCCGCCGCGAGATCGCTTCCCGCGCCGAGACCTGCCTCGCTCGCCGCTGCCTGCTGCGCCGCCTCTGGGGTCCGGCCCACCCCTTTGGCCTGCTTCTGCGTAGAGGCGACCACCGCCCCGCTCCGCGCATCCAAAGCCCGGACATCCAGAGCGGCGGTGGCGGCCACCTGAGCAAACACCCTGCCGCCCGGCGTGGTAGTCGCGTGGACCACGATCACCCACGGCATACCCTGCGCCTTTGCCTGAGCCAAAGCGGTATTTTCGCTGGCCTCGCCCTGCGTCTGGGCGGTGAAGCCTTGCCTGGAGAGGGCCTGCGTCACCGCTCCGGCTACCCAATCCGGCGCTACGACGATGGCCCTACGCGCCTTGCTCTGCGTCGCGTTCGCCGCGTCCTGCGCCTTCTGCAGCAGCGCGGCCGCGGTGGCGAGCTCGCGATCTCCGGTGGGGGTATTCCCGGCGACCTCCCTGGCCTTGGCCACGGCATCGCGGTAGCGGACGAGCGCGGCGATCACGTCGCCCTGCCTCTCCTGATCGCGTCCCTCGCGGTAGCGGGCCGCCGCGGCCGCAGCGGTTTGCTGGGCCTGCTGCGCCTGTCGCTGGCGCTCCTTGTCCACTTCGGCGCGAGGGAGCTTGAGGAGCACCCAGACGTCGTACCTGTCGACGGTCCCCGCACCCACCTCGCGCGAGATCCTCTCGTAGTAGACGTCGGCCAGCTCGGCGGACCGGAGCATGGCATTGGCGCGGCTCCTCACCGTGTCCTTCGCCTTGTTTTCCGCCTCCTCGGTGCTCATGACGTCGTGGTGCTCGGCGCTGATCTCCACGCCGATGTACTGCGCCGCCTGGCTCCGCGCCGACTCGATCGCGCTCGCCTTGCCCTCTTCGAGCGAGGCCGCGCCCTCCTTCGCTCCCGAGAAGTACAGCGAATCCCCAGAGGCAGGAACCTTTGCGAGCCAGACCGGCGGCTTCGGCGAGGAGCTGGTCTTCACCGCCGGTTTCTCGCCTCCGCACGCGGCGGCGAGGACGGCGAGCGCAAGGACCCTACTGCGCACCGGTGGCCTCCGGCGCCGCGGTCTGCTCGGCGAGCTTCTTCGCGTCGGCCTGGAGCCGGTGGATGTTGTCGATCTCGCCGAGCATGTCCTTCTCGTTGGAGAGCGAGTAAGCCTTGTTCACCATCGCCTCGGCCTTGTCGTATTCGCCGGCGTACTCATAGGCGAGGCCCAGGTTCCAATAGCACTTCGCGACCTGTCCCGCCTTCAGCTTGACGTTCTTCTCCGCAATCTGCGCCGCGTCGTTGAACGTGCTCTGCGCCTTCTTCCAGTCGCCGCGCTCCGCCCAGCCGATGCCTCCCTCCAGCTGAGGGATGTCGGAGTCCTTCTGGAAGTTGGCGTACATGAATTCCTGGTGCGGAACGATGGCCTTCATGAACCGCTCCACCACGGCGCGCCGCGCCGCGTTCTCGAGCGGCATGCGGTCGATGGGCTCGGGCCGGCGATCGAGTGCGCGGTTGGTGTCGTCGCGCCGCTCCTCGTAGGTCTTGGCGACGATCAGGCGACCCGTGGCCACGTCGACGATCTTGAACGTGGCGCGGACGTATGACTCGCCCTTGAGCGAGTACCAGACGTGCCAGACCTTCTTGTCGTCCTGGTAGCGCGTCTCGTTGGGCTGCTCCCGGTAGCTGTTCTGCACGTCTCCGAAGATCAGCGCCCCGGCCGTCACCACCTTGCCGAGCTTCGCGGCCGCCCTCGGATCGGCCAGATCGGTGGAGGAGAGCTGCAGCTCGCGCATCAGTTGCGCGATGTGCTGCCGGTCGACCACGGTGAAGCGGTTCGTGTTGACCAGCGCCTCCTCGAGCGAATCCGTCATCGGCCGGTTGCCCACGCCCGTCATGTCCCCGACCGCGACGTTCTGGTACGGAGCCATGTTGATCTCCGCCGGCCTCATCACCGGAACGCGGACCGCGACGCTTCCACAGGCGCAAAGAAGCCCTGCACTGAGCAGGCCGAGAACGAGGTTCTTCATCGTCGGTTTCCCCGAGGTACTAGAGCCAGTTGCGCGATCCGATGGCGTAGCACTCGCTTCCCGGTAGGGTCAAATTCCCGGTCGCAATTCTGGACGGTGGCCATCCGCGGCGATTAGCGTGTCCCCGGAACCGAAAAACCAGCCTTCCGCGGGACGGGTCATGCGCAATTTCCTTACCTTCGCGCTCTTCGCAGTGCCTGCTGTTGCCTTCGCGCAAGCGCAAGGCGCGCCGACGGTCGCCATCGCCGAGGTGACCGCGCGCGGCAACGCGGACGCCGACATGGCGTCGGAGGTGAACGACGCGCTCACCGACCAGCTCGTCTCGGACGGCCGGTTCCGGGTGGTCGAGCGGCAGCAGATCGCGAAGGTGATGAAGGAGCAGATGCTGGCGCAATCCGGCGTCATGAGCGACGAGGTGCAGATCAAGGTCGCCCAGCTCGTCGGCGCGCGGTTCATCGTGCTCGGGAGCGTGGGGACCAAGGGGCGCAGCTACGCGCTGTCGCTGCGGGCACTCGACTCCACCAGCGCGCAGGTGGCGTTCTCGGAGACGCTGAAGGTGGGCACGGAAGAACAGATCGAGGCTGGCTCGAAGCAGCTGGCGCGCAAGCTCGCGGACAAGCTGGTGGGGCCGTCCGCGGGCGGTTCGGCGCAGTCGGCGGCCTCGGCCGAGGTGCTCGGCGATTTCGACGCCGCCCAGGTGAAGGACGGAGCGCAGGCGGTGGCGCGCTCGCTGGCGTTGCGGTTTCCCAAGCTGACGGGAAGGATCGTGAACGCGCTGCCGAACGGAACCGCCTCCTGCTCCTTCGAATCCGGCGAGCCGTTCAAGGGCGAATTCTTCGAGGTGTCCGGCCGCGACGACGTGACCGAGCAGGACTCGCGCAAGGGATACTTCCTTCTCGGCAGCTGGTCACGGAACGGCTGCAGCGGCCGCGTCAAGCGCGAACCGGGCGGGATCATCGAGGACGGCGATACCCTCACTTCCTTGCCCGTCAAGATCGGCGTCGAAGCGCTGCAGCCCGGTCCCGGAACGCCACCGGAGCTTGCATCGCTCGTGGCGACCGAGCTCCGCGCCGCCCTGGACTCGTTCCCGCAGTTCCAGATCGCCCCCGATCCCCAACTCACTGCCACGGGCCGCGTCTCCGGCCCTCGCGGCCGCCGCAGCATCGAGGTGCAGGTCATCGACAAGTCCGGCACCGTCATCCAGAAAGTGAATGTCCCCACCTCGTTCTGACGGGCAACGCTGTACGAAGCGCATCACCGCGGAATCGTGAGCGAAATTCCGCTGTGCTGGCGCGGCGCCGTTACCGGCGTCACGCGATCGCACAGTGCGTGAATGTGCTCGCTTGTAGGAGCCCGGGGTACGCGGCGTACACTCCCGCCACTTCCAGGGACGGCCATCCCCGCATCAGGGGCTGCGCCGGGGGGAGCGGAGTTCGACATGACCATCATCCGGGATCATTCCTACCTCTTCGTGTGCCTCGCTGCCGCATGCGGCGGCGCTCTCGATTCCTCGCTCGTGGAGCGCGATCGCGCGCTCACGGCCGCGACCGCCGATTCTCCAGGGCAGGGAGAGATCGTCTGCAACAACAAGGTGGTCTTCTTCGGCCGCAGCGGCGCTCCGTCGGGCAGCGTCATCACCGCCGCTACGTTCGATTCCGGGATGGTACGACGCACGTGCACGGCCACGGTGGCGAAGGATCAGACCTGGTCCTGCGCGCAGACGCTTGGGGATGGGGGCTACACCTGGACCGCGCAGGTGGCCGCGAGCGGTCCGGCCTCGCAGCAGGTCGACTTCGTCGTCAACACGCGCGGCTACCCCGCGCCGACGATCGATCACACGCCGTCGCCGAACAGCGATGCGAAGCCTATCCTCACCGGCACCGTCAGCGCGTCGCTCACCAACAAGAGCTTCCATCTGGAGGTCACCGAGAACGGGAAAGCGATCTGCATCGTCTCGCCGATCAAATCGACGAACTGGGCCTGCGCGCTCGCGGACAAGCTGGGCGATGGGCCGCACGTGCTGAGCGTGGACGTCGACTTCTCCAACGGCGACGAAGCCACTCCTTCGGGAAATGCGAACGCGTTCGTGGTGAAGACGTCGATTTCGAAACCGACGCTGGCTCCGGTGCCCACCCCGACCAGCAGGACCAGCATCCTCTTCTCCGGCACCGGCGAACCTGCCGCGGTGGTGACGCTCGCCCAGAGCACTGGCGCGGGTGTCGCGGCGTCGCAGGGCAGCGCGGTGCTCTGCCAGAGCACCGTTTCCGCCGGAGGTGCGTGGTCGTGCATGCCGCCCTCGCCGCTCGGCGATGGTGCGCACACCGTCTCCGCCACGCAGCAGGACGCTGCGGGGAACGTCAGCGCCGCCGCCACCGCTTCGTTCGTCATCGACACGCACGTGCCGGCGGCGCCCACGCTGCAAGCGCCTGCGACGCCCACGGACAACCCCCGGATCACCTTCGCAGGCTCGGGCGAGGCGGGCGCGCGGGTGTCCGTCATCGACAGCTATTCGCGGCTGCTTTGCTCGGGGGCCGTGAGCGGAGCGGGAGCCTGGAGCTGCGCACCGGCGTCCGCCGTCGCCGACGGCGATTATCTGTTGACCGCGTTCCAGGTGACCCAGGTGGAAAACCGCAGCGGTCCCTCCGCGGCGGTGCCCCTCAGCGTGCGCACGCTGAAGACGCCGGTGTTCGACGCTCCGTCGTCGCCGACGCGCGATGCCTCGCCGCTCCTCACCGGCCATGCCCAGTCGGGATCTCTCGTCTCCGTGTACCTCGGCGAGACAGCGGTCTGTGACAGCAGCGCCGACGCGTCGGGATCCTGGAGCTGCAGGCCTGCGGCCCTCGCCGACGGCCCATACTTGCTGCAGGCGCGCGTCACCGACGCCCAGAGCCATGCCTCCGGACCGAGCGCCGCTCGCGCGCTGGTGGTCGACACGACCGCGCCGGCCGCGCCGGTCCTCGATCAGCCCGCTTCGCCCACTCGCAAGCGCGAGCCCGTGCTCAGCGGCACTGCGGAAGCCGGCTCCGCGGTGACGGTGACGGATGTGACGAGCGGCGGCGAGGTGTGCTCGGCGAACGCGACTGCCGCCGGAACCTTCCGCTGCGCGCCCTCGGCCACCCTGGCGCTCGGCGACCACCACGTGACGGCAAAGGCGGCCGACGCGGCGGGCAACCTCTCGCTGGCGGCAGAGGAAGTCGACTTCACAGTGTCCGACACGATGCCGCCTGCGCCGACCATCGAATCGCCCGCGAACGGCACCGTGCTCGACGAGCGACGGCCCGTGATCTCGGGACGCACCGCGCCGGGAACGCTGGTGGAGATCTCGGTCGACGGCCAGAGCTACGTGGCCCAGGTCACGCCGGGCGGCCTCTGGACGCTGCTGCCGGCCGCGGACCTGGCGGTGGGGAATCACGAGCTCCTCGCCTCCGCGACGGACCCCGAACAGAACGTAAGCGACACTGCGACGAGCCGGTTCTCGATCGCAGAGACGGGTTTTGCCCGTGGAGGGTGCAGCAGCGGCGGCATGCCCACGCCCGTGCTCGCGGTCGCGATGTTGCTCGCCTGGATGCGCAGGCGCCGTCGCGTGTCTCTCGCCTGCGCTCTCGCGATTACGGCCACGCCCCTGCTGGCGCGGGCGCAGGAGATCGACGTCTCCCTCTTCAGGCCCGCTTCCGGCGGCGATGGCTTCGCGGCCGTGGAGGGTGCGCGGCCGCCGTTGGCGGGCGAGCCGCGCCTCGAGCTGCGGACCTGGACGGACTACGCCGTGCATCCGTTGACGTACGTCACCTCGTCGGGCGCGGAGCAGCCGCTGGTCCGGGGGCGGGCCATGGAGTGGCTCGGCGCGCAGGTCCATCTCGTCGGGTCCCTCTCGCTCTCCGCCCAGGTTCCAGTCACGGTCTCGAGCACCGGCAGCCTCTCGCAGCTCTCGTCCTCGTCGGGCGGTTCGTCCCAGCTGTCGTCCGGCTTCGCCGACTTGCGCTTGACTCCGCGGCTTGGCCTGCTGCGACAGGAGTGGGCGGGGATCGATCTCGCCGCGCAGATGTCGTTCGAGCTGCCCACGGCGCACGCGCAGAGCTACTCCGGTGACGGCCGGGTCCGGGTGGAAGGCCTGGTCGCCGCAGGGCGAAGGCTCGCCGCGGTGCCGGCCGGCGATCTCGATCTGCTCGCCAACGCATACGTGCGCGTGCGGCCGGCGCGGGAGTTCCTCGATGTGAAGTCCGGCAGCGAGGCGGGTCTGCGGGCAGGCGTCGGGTACGGGATCGCCGCGGCACGCGCGTGGATCCCTCGACGTCTCTATGTCGAGCTGGAGGGGCGGTCCTTCCTCCGTGCGGGATTCGCGCCGGGCTCCGCGCCTGCCGAGTGGCGCGTCGGCGGCACCCTCTGTCCCGTCGGACACCTCGCCGTCGACGTCGCGGGCGGCGGCGCGTTGACCGACGGCGTCGGAGCGCCGCGCGCGCGGTTCCTCCTCGGATTCGGATTCTCTCCCACGGCGTGCGCGCGGACCTATCCGACCGCGCAGCCTTTGATGGCCGCCGCGCCGGCGCCCGCTCCCGCGCCGCGTCCGCGCACCGTCGCGGAAGCTCTGCCGCTGCCTCCGAAGCCCGCGGTCGTCGACAGCGACGGCGACGGGATTCCCGACGCCGAAGACAACTGTCCGGATCAGCCGGGTACCGTCGAGAACCACGGCTGTCCCCAGGGCATCCCCCAGCGCGTGGTCGTCTCGGCCACCACCCTCGAGATCCTCGATCAGGTGCACTTCGCAACCGGCGAGGCGCGCATCCAGAAGCAGTCGTACTGGCTGCTCGACCAGGTGGCCGCCGTCCTCAGGACGCACCCGGACCTGCTCCTGGTCCAGGTCGAGGGGCACACCGACGACCGCGGAGCTTCCTCGTTCAACATCCTGCTCTCGCACGCGCGAGCCACGGCGGTCGCCGACTACCTCGTCTCCAGGGGTGTCGACCGCGAGCGGCTCGTCGCGCGTGGGTTCGGTCCGACGCGTCCCGTGGGCAGCAATGCCACTGCGGAAGGTCGGGCGGCAAACCGCCGTGTCGCCTTCACGGTGGTGAAGACGCGCGCGCGGGTGATCGAGGCCGAGCGGCCCCCGGACTCCTGAAGGCCGCGCGCCTCAGACGTTGAAGAGGAAGTGGATGACGTCGCCGTCCTGGACGACGTAGTCCTTCCCTTCGACGCGCATCGCGCCCCGGCTCTTCGCCGCAGCCTCCGAGCCGTAGCGCAGCAGCTCGTCCCAGCGGATCACCTCCGCCTTGATGAAGCCGCGCTCGAAATCGGTATGGATCACGCCTGCTGCTTGCGGCGCACGGATCCCCTTGCGGATCACCCAGGCGCGGCACTCGTCCTCGCCCACGGTGAAGAAGCTCTGGAGCCCGAGCAGCACGAACCCTTCGCGCAGCAGCCGGTTCAGGCCCGGCTCCGTAAGGCCGATGTGAGCCAGATACTCGGCCCGCTCGGCCGGGGGAAGTTGTTGGATCTCGGCCTCCACCTTGCTGCAGATGGCCACTGTCCGCGCTCCCTCCGCTTCGGCGAGCTTGCGGACTCTGGCGACCAGCGGGTCCGAATCGAGCCGGGCGAGCTGTGACTCGTCCACGTTGGCCACATGGAGCACCGGCTTCGAGGTGAGCAGGAACAGCTCGCGCGCCCGCGGCTTCTCGTCGTCGCCGAGCGCGACGCTGCGGGCCGGCCGGCCCGCCTCCAGCGCTGTTTTCAGCTTCTCGTAGACGGCGAGATCCGCCTTCGCTTCCTCGCCAGGCTTGCCCGGCGCCTTCGCGTCCTTGAGCCGGCGCTCGCGCTTCTTCTCCAGCGACTCGAGATCCTTGAGCTGCAGCTCGGTGTCGACCACTTCCTTGTCGCGCAGCGGGTCCACCGTCCCGTCGACGTGCACCACGTCCGGATCCTCGAAGCAGCGCAGCACGTGCGCGACCGCGTCCACCTCGCGGATGTTGGCGAGGAACTGGTTGCCGAGCCCCTCGCCTTTCGAGGCGCCGCGCACCAGCCCGGCGATGTCCAGGAACTCGAGGGCGGCGTGGGTGGTCTTCTTCGGTTTGTACAGGGTGGCGAGCCGGTCGACGCGATCGTCGGGAACCGGGACCACTCCGACGTTCGGGTCCTTGGTCGCGAACGGATAGTTCGCGGCGAGCACGGAAGCGCCCGAGAGCGCGTTGAACAGCGTGCTCTTGCCCACGTTGGGCAGACCGACGATGCCGATGGAAAGACCCATGGGGCGTGCGATCTACACCAAAGAGGTACAGGATCGCCCGACCATATGGAGGAACGATGCCTCATACCCTGACCGCGGACGAGCTCAGCCTTCTCGACGCCTGGTGGCGCGCGGCGAACTACCTCACCGTGGGGCAGATCTATCTGCAGGCGAATCCGCTCCTGCGCGAGCCTCTGCGGCCGGAACACATCAAGCCGCGGCTGCTCGGGCATTGGGGCACGTCGCCAGGCCTGTCGCTCCTGTACGCGCACCTGAACCGGTTGATCCGCAAGCGGAACATCGACGCGATCTTCCTCGCCGGACCGGGACACGGCGGGCCGTCGCTGATCGCCAACGTCTGGCTCGAGGGGACCTGGAGCGAGATCTATCCCGAGGTCCCGCGCGACGGCGAGGGCATGCGGCGGCTCTTTCGCCAGTTCTCCACGCCCTACGGCGTCCCCAGCCACGTGAGCCCGCCGGTTCCCGGATCCATCCACGAAGGCGGCGAGCTCGGTTACGTGCTCACCCACGCCTTCGGAGCTGCGTTCGACAACCCGGACCTGCTGGTCGTCGCCGTCGTCGGTGACGGCGAGGCGGAAACGGCGCCGCTGGAGGGATCCTGGAAGGGGGTCAGCTTCCTGCAGCCGGCGCGAGACGGAGCCGTTCTTCCGGTGCTGCACCTCAACGGCTACAAGATCGCGAACCCGACGGTGCTCGCGCGCAAAGACGACGAGGAGGTCGCCTCGCTGTTGCGCGGCCATGGCTACGAGCCGTTCGTCGTCGCCGGGAACGATCCACCCCGCGTCCATGCCGCGTTGGCGGAGACGCTGGATGCCTGCCACGACCGAATCCGCGAGATTCAGCAGCGCGCCCGCGGCGGCTCCTCCGGGCGTCCGCGTTGGCCGATGATCGTGCTCCGCACGCCCAAGGGGTGGACCGGACCGCAGACCGTCGACGGCGTCCAGGTCGAGGGCACGTTCCGCGCGCACCAGGTCCCGATCGCGCAGGTGCGGGAGAATCCCGATCACTTGCGCCGCCTCGAGGCCTGGATGAAGTCCTACAAGCCTGGGGAGCTGTTCGACGATGCGGGCGCTCCCAGGGATTTCCTCGCGGCGCTGGCGCCCCGCGGGCAGAAGCGGATGAGCGCCAGCCCGCACGCGAACGGAGGCCGCGTCCTGGTGCCCCTCGACCTGCCGGACTACACCGGTTACGCCGTCGAGGTGAAGGCACCGGCGACGCAGCTCCACGAGTCCGTCCGCCAGCTCGGCGTGATGCTGCGCGACGTCTTCGTCCGGAACCAACGGCAGCAGAACTTCCGCCTCTTCTGCCCCGACGAGCTCAACTCCAACCGGCTGGGAGCAGTCCTGGAGGCTACGGACCGCTGCTGGGTAGAGAAGCGCCTGGATGGCGATGACCATCTGGCGCCCGATGGCCGCGTGCTGGAGGTGCTCTCGGAGCACAACTGCGAGGGTTGGCTGGAAGGTTATCTATTGACGGGCCGACACGGGCTCTTCTGCACGTACGAGGCCTTCGCCATGGTGGTCGCTTCGATGACCACGCAGCATGCGAAGTGGCTGGAGATGTGCCGGGACCTTCTCTGGCGCGCTCCCGTCGCTTCCCTGAACGTGCTGCTCACCTCGACGTGCTGGCGCAACGACCACAACGGCTTCTCCCACCAAGGGCCGGGGTTCATCGACACGCTGATCTCGAAACAGGGAGAGGTGGCGCGCGTGTACTTGCCCGCGGACGCGAACTGCCTGCTCTCCGTCGCCGATCACTGCCTGCGCAGCCGCAACTACGTGAACCTGATCGTCATCGACAAGCAGCCGCAGCTGCAGTGGCTCTCGATGGACCAGGCGCGCGCGCACTGCGCCCGCGGCGCCGGCATCTGGGACTGGGCGTCGAACGGTGGCGACGAACCCGACGTGGTGCTCGGCTGCGCCGGCGACATCCCGACGCTCGAAACCGTCGCGGCAGCGCATTGGCTGCGGCAGCGCGCGAAGGAGCTGCGCGTGCGCGTGGTCAACGTCGTCGATCTCTTCGCCATCGCGGATCCGCAGGAACACCCGCACGGGATGCCGGGGGATCAGTTCGTTGACCTGTTCACGCGCGACACGGACGTCGTCTTCGCCTTCCACGGCTACCCGAACGTGCTGCACGCGCTGTTGCACGGCCGCCAGAACGCGCGGCGGTTCCACGTCCGCGGCTACAACGAGGAAGGGACCACCACCACCCCGTTCGACATGGTGGTGCTGAACCGGATGTCCCGCTTCCATCTGGTCATCGAGGCGCTGCGCCGGGCGCGGCGGCCGCCGGAGAACGCGGACCAGCTGATCGACGATTGCGAGGGCTCGCTCCGGAGCCACACCGCGTACGTGAAGGAGCACCTCGAGGACATGCCGGAGGTCCGCGACTGGACCTGGACGCCGTGATCCTCGCGCTCAATTGCGGATCGTCCTCGCTGAAGTACGCGGCGTTCGAAGGGGAGCGGCGCACCGCGGGCGGGGCCGTCACCGGCATCGGCGTCGAAGGGGGCCACGCCACGCACGCGGAGGCGGTGCACGCCGCCCTCGATGGCTTGCGGCCACCGGATGCCGTCGGCCACCGGTTCGTGCACGGCGGTCCGAAGCTGCTGGAGCCGGTGCGCATCGATGACGTCGTCCTGAAGGTGCTGCGCGAGGCCGTGCCTTTCGCGCCGCTGCATCTCCCGCCCGCGCTGTCTGCGGTCGAAGCGGTCGCCCGCCGCTACCCACATGTCGTGCAGGTCGCCTGCTTCGACACCTCGTTCCATCGCTCGCTGCCCGAAGTGGCGCGGCGCTTTCCCCTGCCGGCCACCGTGGACGCGCTCGGGGTGCGGCGCTACGGCTTCCACGGCCTCTCGTACGAATGGGCGACGTCCGAGCTGCGCCTGCCGGGTCGAGTGGTCGTCGCGCATCTGGGGAACGGGGCTTCGATGTGCGCGGTCAAGGACGGCGTCTCCATCGACACGACGATGGGCCTGACCCCGGCCGGAGGATTCATGATGGGGACGCGCTCCGGCGACCTGGATCCGGGAGTCATCGTCTTCCTGCTCGAAACGATGTCCCGCGAGAAGATCGGCCGCCTCGTCGACCACGAGTCCGGCCTGTTGGGCGTCTCGGGCACGACGGCGGACATGAAGACGCTGCTCGCCTCGGAAGATCCCTGGGCCCGGCTGGCCGTGGAGATGTTCTGCTACCAGGCGCGCAAGTCGGTGGGCGCCCTGACCGCGGCGCTTGGCGGTCTCGACGCGCTCGTGTTCACCGGCGGCATCGGAGAGCACGCCGCGGAGATCCGGGACCGCATCCGTGGCGGTCTCGCGCACCTGGGCAGCTTCGTCGTCCACGTCATCGCAGCGGACGAGGAGCGCGTCATCGCCCGCCATGTCCGTCGGCTGCTCGGGGTCGCAGCGTAGAATTGCAATGGCCCGTCCCAGTCCCTGCGCGCAGAGTAGACTGCGCGGATGGTCCACATCCTCGCGGTAGCCCTCTCGCTGGATGCAGGCGCGGCCTCGCACTTTGCGCAGCTCGCGCTGCAGTGCGCGGAGAAGGAGTACCCGAACAAGCTCGACCACGTGATGAACGGGCCCCACGAAGTGCAGTCGCCCCGTGCCCTCCACCCCGCATTCTACGGCTGCTACGACTGGCACTCGACGGTGCATGGGCACTGGATGCTGGTGCGCCTGCTGCGGCAATTTCCCCAGCTTCCCGAGGCAGCCGAGATCCGCCGCCAGCTGGACGAGCATCTCTCCGAGCAGCCCGTCGCGGTGGAGGTCGCTTACTTCGGACAGCCGAATCGCAAGAGCTTCGAGCGGACGTACGGTTGGGCATGGCTGCTCAAGCTGCAGGCGGAGCTGCGCAGCTGGGATTCACCGGAGGCGCGCCGCTGGGCCCAGGCTCTCCAGCCGCTGGCCGATACCGTGACGCGCGCTCTCTCCGATTTCCTGCCGAGGCAGACGTATCCGATCCGCACCGGTGTCCACCCCAACACGGCGTTCGGCCTGACGCTCGCGCTCGACTACGCGCAGGCCGTGCACGACGAGAAGCTCGGGGCGCTGATCGCCGAGCGGGCGCGGACCTACTTCGCGAAGGACACCGAAGCGCCGCTCAAGTGGGAGCCGGGCGGCGAAGACTTCCTCTCTCCCGCGCTCGAGGAAGCGACGCTGATGGCGCGCATCCTTTCGCCGTCCGCTTTCCGCTCCTGGATGAAGGCCTTCCTTCCGGCGGTGAAGCTGACGCCAGCGATCGTCTCCGATCGTACCGACCCGAAGATCGTCCACCTCGACGGGCTCAACCTCTCGCGCGCCCGCTGCCTGTACGCGCTCTCGACGGCGCTCCGACGCCCGGCGCTCGCGCAGCTGGGCGACACGCACGCGCAGGCCTCGCTGCCGTTCATCGCGAGCGGCAGTTACGAGGGCGAGCATTGGCTCGGCACGTTCGCGGTGCAGATGCTGGACGCGCGCGAGCAAGGAACCGCGCTGACCCGCTGACGAACCGCCCGATTCACCGACCCGTCAGCGGTGGCCAACGCGACGGGGCTTCGCCGGCAGTTTGCTCGAGAGGAACCGCACGGTCCGCAGGTACTCCTGACGAAGAAACGAGATCTCCACTGCGCTCGGGTCCGCGTCGAGCGGCCCCAGGTAGTCCTGGTGTGGTGTGCCGCAGTTGGCGCACCGGACCCAGATGACTGCCGGCTTGAATGCGAGGCAGTATTTCGGCTTCTGTACGAACACATGCGGGCGCACGACGCCCTCTGCGAATACCGATATGTAGCCGCACCGCGTGGCTACGTCCGGAATCGGCGTTGGACGACAGCGCCGTCCGGAGATGCAAGTCAATACCGCCCACAGGGTATGGCGCTTTTACAATGCTGCGGTGCGGATCGTCATCGCTCTTGCGAGAGCCAGCGGCCTTGCGTACTGGACGGACGTGCAGGCAGGGAAGCGCTGTGTCGGTCGTTTGCGCAAACTGCCATCGTGAGCGAACCTATGGAGCGATCGGGAGTCGTCTAACGGTAGGACAGCGGCCTTTGAAGCCGTGAATCGGGGTTCGAGTCCCTGCTCCCGAATCTTCGTGCGGCGGCCGCCAGCTGACCGATAGGATTCGCCGCGTACGCGACAGACGATGTCGCGCATGCGCAGGAGCGACGACGGGCAGGCGCTGGTCGAAGCGGCGTTCGTCTTGCCTGCCTTCGTCTTCCTGTTGCTGGTTGCGCTGCAGCTGACGCAGCTCCAGCAAGCACGGATCCTCGCGGACCACGCGGCGTTCGCCGCCGCGCGCGCCGGCATCGTGATGAACGGCGATCCGGCGAAGATGAGGGACGCAGCCGTCCTCGCGGTGCTGTCCGGAGTGGGTCCGACCGACGGCGCGGTGGCGCTGGCCAGGACGCTCATCCGTTTCAAGGCGGAAGAGGCTGCGCTCGGCGCCTTCGGGCTCGAGCAGATGCGCGTGCACGTGCACAACCCGGTCGCACAGGACTTTCCGGTCTGGGGCCAGCACCTGCATGGCGAGGAGATCGACTTCGATGATGTCCGCCCCGGCGTGACGGATGCGACCCTGCTCTCGCTGCAAATCAGGTGGCTGTACGAGCTGAAGGTGCCGTTCGCCAACAAGCTGCTCCAGACCATCTGGATGGCGGCAAAAGGCGGACTTCTCGGCGGCTGGCAGGGCTGGGATCTGTCCAGCCCGCGTCTCGGGTCGCAATCCGGACCCGACGCGGTCCGGGCGTCGCGGGCCGGCGCGGCCGGCAACGCCGTCGAAGACGGCATGCCGCAGGGTCTCCGGCTCGGGGCGCTCGTCGCCGCCGCCAGCGCCGGTCGGTACTACCTGCCCGTCCAGGCCTTCTACACGATGAGGATGCAGTCCAACCCCTACCGGAAGTGGGCGCACCGGTGATCGGCACCATGAATCAGCTCCGGCGCACGGAGGAAGGGCAAGCGCTGGTGCTCGCGGCCATCTTCGGGCTCGTGCTGATGCTGTGCGTGCTCGGCACCGTCAATCTCGGCCGCACCGTATACGACAGGATCCAGCTCCAGGCTGCCGCAGATTCGGCGGCCTATTCGCAGGCGGCGATGGAAGCGCGGGTGATGAACTTCACCGCGTACACCAACCGCGCCATGGTCGCGCACTACGCCTCGGTGATGGCGGCTACGAGCTACCTGACCTGGCTGCATTTCATCTGGGCCGGCCTAAAGCCGCTGCTCGAGATCCTCGGCGAAGTTCCTTTCATCGGTCCGATCGCCGCCGCGATCGAGAACGGCCTCTCGGCGCTGATCCGCGTCATCGACGCCGGCGTCGCGGCGCTGAGCCCTCTTCTCTCGGCCGCAAACATGCTCCTCTACGGCCTGCAGGAGGGAGCCTGGCAAGCCGTGTGGGCGCGGCTGGGAAGGTCGCTTCCACCGGAAGCGCATTCCGGCGACTCGGCGGCGCGCCCGTACCAGCCGATCTGGCCTGCGGCGCTTTCGCTCGCGAACCAGGCGGTCTTCGCGCAGACGCGCGGTCACCTGACCATGCCTCAGGACGCGGCTGAGACGCTCCAGATCCTGGCCAATGCAAAGGACAAGCAAGTACAGCAGGCGCGACTGCACATGCTGGAGATCGCGAACTCCGCGCGACAGCCGTGGGTTGCGTACGGAGACCGCTACGGGAACCCGGCGCTGTCGCCGATGGCGCGTCACTTCCGCTGGGGATTCTCCATCGGGGTGGTGTCGCTGCAGTTGGGCAGCGTCGGGCGGACGGAGATGGGCGCGTACGCACCCCGCTCCGGTCTGCAGCGCGGACAGACGGCACCGCCCCAGATCTGGAGCGCACAGCGGCTGCAACTCGTCGCCGAAGCGTTCGGGTTCACGAAAAGGCTGAACGTCCTGTCGCTGGTGGAGATGGATCAGCTCTACGCGCCGTTCCCGCGGCCGGAGCACCAGTACTACCTGCTGTTCTCGCTGCCAGGCTGGCTCAAGACGATCCTTCCCGGCGTCGGACGCGTGCGCGACGCCATGAGCGACGCTCTCCAGCAGTATGCGCCTTCGCCGGCGCAACGCCTGTTCTGGATGTCGCCGTACGTCTACTTCGCACCCGAGGCGAAGGCGAAGCCATCGCCGGGACCTGGCGCCGCGCTGGGCAATTTCGGCCAGCCGGATGTCGTCGTCGGCCTCGCTCTGGACGAGACCGATGCGGAGCCCTCGGCCTCGGCCGTCTACCGGCGCCGCTTCTCCTGGAACGGCCGCAAGGCCGGCGCGGCGGCCGTGGACTTCCGTTGGAAGGAGAGCGATTCGCCGGCGATTCCCGGGCTGCCGCCGGCGCTGCAGCCGCTCCATCGCGGTCTCAACGTCTTCGCCGCCGCGCAGGCGTACTACCACCGCCCCGGCGACTGGAAGGAGATGCCCAACTTCTTCAACCCGCTCTGGGGAGCGCGCCTGATGCCGGTGCTCGAGACGAACGTGGCGGCGAAGCTCGGGCTCACCGCCGTACCCGCACTCCGCCAGCTTCTCCTGCACTGATGAACCGGGCGCACACCGACGAGCAGGGCAGCGCGCTGGTCGAGGCGGCCCTCGTCATTCCCGTCCTGCTGCTTCTCGTGTGTGGTTCGGTGGCGCTGACGGATGCGGCGGCGCTGAAGCTGAAGCTCGCCGAGGCGCTGCGCTACGCGCTCTGGGAAAGTACGGTGTTCAAGCCCGAAGCGAGGATCGAAGCGGAGGTGCGAACCAGGTTCGCCGATCTCCGCTCGCCGTCCGCGGTTCGGTCGCAGGCCACAGGCCTCGTCCTGTACCCGCACGCGCGAAACCTCTCGTTCCGCGCAACCGTCGACACCACCTCCGCCGAGGTTGCTCTCGGCGGATCGGCGAAGTTCCCGAAGCGCGGCGGGCCCTGGGATCGGTTCGTCGACGCCCTTGGCGGTGCGCTGGACGAGGCGGTCGGACCGGCGACCAGGGCGATGGGATTCAATACCCACGGCGTTTCCGTCGCGCGCGTCGCCCTCGAGGCCCACGCCGACGGGCACAGCGTCATCGCCGGCGAGTTGTGGCCGCGGTCCGGCCTGCGTCGATTCCGTCTGCAGGCGCCACTCGAATCGCAAGGGCCGATGCAGCTCGTCTTCGACACCTGGAAGGCCTGGCCCAAGCCCGCCGCTTACACCCCCAGCGACGCGGGTACGTACGTGCGCGTTGCTCCCGCGCGCACGTACCCGGAAGTGGAGAAGCAGGTCAGCGCGCAGGTGAGGCAGATCGCATTCTTCGGCGCCCGCCGCATTCCCGGATCCGACGATCTTCGCGCTTTCGCTTCCGGCCTCCTGCGCGCCGGCGTCACGCGGACTCTCGCCGGCGGGACGCTGCCGGACATCTTCTCCACGGACCGGATGGACGACCGCGGGAGCACTCGCGGTCCCATCACCATTCTTCCGCCGGAGCGCGCTGCGGAAAGCTGGGTCCCGCACTGGTGCGAAATCGCAGGCGCCGACGTGCCGTGCCCGACGCAGCGGGCTGGCGATGTGACCAGCGCGGGCGCGGCGCGATACCTGGACGGCGAGCACAGCATCGGGGACCGCGTGGACCGTACCCGGTACACGGTCCCGTACCGGATCCGCACGACGTACTGGAGCCGCTATGGGGGCATGGACCGCGAGCTCGATGATGCGCGGCTCGACGCGGTGGACCCGCGCATTGCCGCAGAGAATGGCTACGTGAAGACCTATCGGTGCCGCGGGCATTTCTTCGGAGGTTCGCAGAAGGCGCAAACGGCAAAGGCTTTCGGAGGCTGCAAATGAAGGTCGTGCGAATCCTTGCCGCCATCGCGACGTCGGCCACGGTCCTCGTCGGTGGGGCCTGGTCGGGAGGCGCGCTCGCTGAACGGCGCGCACCGGAGCGTGCCGCCGCCGTCACCTGTCCCGGCAGCCATGACGTCGTTCGGATCGGCGAGGGCCTCGCGGTCGCCGGTCAACCCATGCAACTCTCGCTGTTCCGTACCGGCGACCCGCCAGCTCGCATCGCGCGGTTCTACGCCGACGCCTTCCGCGCGCGCGGGCTGACGCCGGTCATGTCGAGCGAGACGAACCTCGCGCATGTCGCGGCGTTCGACCCCGGGGACGGACTCCAGCGGTTCATCACCGCCATCCGGTGGCCCGATGGCGCCACGCTGGTCATGGTGGGCTCGGCCAATCCGCGCATGCCGCCGCGGTTCCTCGAGGGCGGGGAACGAGCTTCCTTCCCACTGCCTCCCGGACATCGGGGCGTTCTCGCGTTTCGCAGCGCCGATGCGGGTTCGAGCGCGGAGAGCGCGCACTTCGTGACTTCCCTTCCTCCCGGCGAGGTTGCGAGCTTCTACCGATCGGCGCTCGCAGCCGAGGGATACAGCGAGACGCCGGACCCTCGGAACGAGGGCCTGTTGACCTTCCTGAAGCGCAATTCCGCGATCTCGCTCGCGATGCAACATCTGGGCGAAACGTCGGGCGCCGCGGTATTCATCATGCGGTCCGAAGGCGAAGTGCGATGAGACGGCGCGGTGAGCAAGGCCAGGCGCTGGTCGAGTCGAGCATCCTCCTCGCGACCTTGCTCGGAGGGCTGGCAGTGGGCGGCGTCTGGCTGATGAAGACGCATCCGCAGATGCTCCGCGCCATCGACGCGCACGTCCGCGGCTATCTCTTCGCGCTTTCCCTTCCGTTCCCCTGATCCCACCCCGGTGGAAAGACGGAGTGGCCGCCAGTGGTCCCGGAGGTGAGCAACTCCACCGATTGCCGCGGAGAGCGCGCCTTCACGAGTCCCCAGAGCGGTACGCTCCTCGCCCGCCAGACCCGCACTGGCACGCGCGCCGTACTGCGTGGCAAAGCCAGGCGGATGCGATCGAGCGGGATTTCGACGGGCTGCTGCGCGGCGAGCATCACGTACATGCGTCCGACGTTTGCGGGCCAGGGCCGGTCGCCCTCGATGAGCACTCTGGCCGCCGAAGCGATGCCGCTTTCCCCCGCTGCGGTCAGCTCGAGCCAATATCGTCCTTCGCCTTCGGCTGGCAAAACCGTCGCGCGAACCCGGACGTCCTCGCGGCCCCGCGTGCGCACCAGATACTCCGCCCACGATCCCGGTCGCGGATTGATGGGCCCCAACGCGGCGGGGATCGCGGGATCGGCAAAGAACGGCAACGACGCCGCGGCGAGCAGGAACGCGAGAGCCACGGCGAGAAGCCTGGAACGCTCCGGCCGGCGTTGCAATGCGATCTCTGGCGGAGCCACCGCCGTCGGCCGACGACTATGATGCCTCGGTGATCCGCCTCGCCTACTTGTGCGCGTACGCCCTGGTCGCGGCGCTGGGCGAGGCACTGGTCGCGCGCCCCGCGTCTCTCTGGCTCCGCTCACAGGGCCTCTTCCACCCCGCGCTCGCCTGGGAGGTTCCTTACGGTTCGCTGCTCGCCGCGTCGGCTGCCGCCCTCGCTCTGTTCACAGTCTGGCTCGGCTCGCACACCGCGATGGGCCGGAAGCCCGTCCTGCCTCTCCACGTCGCCTTCCTGCTGCTCGTCGGGATCTGCCTCGCCCTGCGCTCCGCCTCGGGCGAGCCGCGGCCGCCGCCGGATCCCGCTCCCGCTCTCGTCTCCGCCCTCGCGGCCGCCGCGGCCGAGCTGGATCGCAGTTATGCCAGCCTCTACGCGTCAGACGCTGCGCAGTTCGCCTCTTCGCTCGCCCAGATCGCTGCGCCCCCGTTCCTCAGACTTGGCCGGCGGATCCCACTGCACGCGAGAATCCTCTCCGCCGCAGAGGGCGCCCAATTGGAGCCGCTTCCAGACGATCAGCCCGGAACGCTGTACATCGCGATCTCCCGGGATCGCCAATCCGCCTGGCTCACGGCACTGTCGCTGAACGGGATCCTCGAGCTCCCTCCCGGGAGCCCGGCAATCGCCGAAGCGCACGCAGGGACCCACTCCGCACCTGGCGCCGATCCGAAGATCCCGTCCTATACGCCTGTGCGTTCAGGAAAATGATGGCGGTTGACCCGCAGCGCTAGATGTCGAGATTCGTCGCATCCAGCGCGTGCCGCTCGATGAACTCCCGCCGAGGCTCGACCGCGTCGCCCATGAGCGTGGTGAACATGAGCTCCGCTTCCGCCATGTCGTCGGCGTGCACTTCCAGCAGCGTCCGCTTCGCCGGGTCCATGGTCGTACTCCAGAGCTGCTCCGGGTTCATCTCGCCCAGCCCCTTGTACCGCTGGATCTCGAGTCCCTTCGACGCCGCCCGCTTCACCGTCTCGACCAGCTCGATGGGATTCTGCGCCGTCTGCCCCGCCGCGCCGTCCTTCGTGGTCAGCGCGTACGGCGCCTTCCCCAGCAGCGCGAACTCCCGTCGCAGCCGCTGCAGCTCGGCGAAATCCGGCCCGCTCAGGAAGACGTGGTCCACGGCCGTCTCCCGCATCGAGCCGTTGTGGCCGAGCCGCACCACGATCTTCTGGCAGCCATGCTCGGGATCGTCCGCGACCTGCAGCGACAGCGTCTCCGCCGGCTCCGCCTTGGCCAGTGCGTTCTTCAACGCGTCGGCCTGCTTCGCAAGGACCGCCGGAGCGCGGAGCGCCTGCGCATCGATCTCGGTGGCCGCGAGCACCGCGTCGACCACCCGCCCATCGCGCCGCTTGTCGACCTTGCTCAAGAGTCGCCGGTATTGGAGCACTTTCTCCAGCAGGGCCTTGAGCTGCGTGCCCGAAATCTCCTTGCTGCCTTGCCCGCGCACCGATGCGCCTTCGGTTCCCAGATCGAGAAGGTGCGCATCCAGCGACGAGTCGTCCTTCAGGTAGATCTCCTTCTTGCCCTTCGCGACGCGGTAGAGCGGCGGCTGCGCGATGTACAGATGGTGTTTGCGGGCGCCTTCCTCCGTCTGCCGCGCCACCACGTCGTGCATCTGCCGGTAGAAGAACGTGAGCAGCAGCGTGCGGATGTGGCTGCCGTCCACGTCGGCATCCGTCATCAGGATGATCTTGTGGTAGCGCAGTTTCTTGATGTCGAACTCGTCGTGGATGCCGGTGCCGATCGCCGTGATCATGGTGGCGATCTCCTGCGACGAGAGCATCTTGTCGAAGCGCGCCTTCTCGACGTTGAGGATCTTGCCGCGCAGGGGAAGGATCGCCTGCGTGCGCCGATCGCGGCCCTGCTTCGCCGACCCGCCTGCGGAGTCTCCCTCGACGATGTAGAGCTCGCACTTCTCGGGGTCGCGCTCCTGGCAGTCAGCCAGCTTGCCCGGCAGCGACGCCGAGTCGAGCGCGCCCTTCCGGCGGACGGTCTCGCGCGCCTTTCGCGCCGCAATGCGCGCGCGAGCCGCATCGGCCACCTTCGCCATCACTCGCTTCGCAACCCCGGGATTGCGCTCCCAGTACTCCGTCAGCTTGCGCCCGACGAGATCCTCGACGACGCCCTTGGCCTCGGTGTTGACGAGCTTGCCCTTGAGGTTGCCTTCGAACTGCGCGCCGGGGATCTTCACCGAGACGACGGCGGTGAGGCCTTCGCGGATGTCCTCGCCCGAGGGTGATTCCTTGATCTCCTTCCAGGAGCCGTTCTCGTCGCCGTACTTCACCACCGTGCGCGTGAGCGCGCTCTTGAATCCGATCAGGTGCGGGCCGCCGTCGACGGTGTTGATGTTGTTGGCGAACGAGAACACCTTCTCGTCGAAGCCGTCGTTCCACTGCAGCGCCACGTACACCTCGGCGCCGTTGACGTCCCCGCGCACCGCGATGGGCGGGTCGAACAGCACCGTCTTGTTCTTGTTCAAGAGCTCCACGTAGGCGACGATTCCGCCGTCGTACCTGAAGTCGTGGCTCTTGTCCGACCGCTCGTCGCGCATCAGGACGCGAAGGCCCGGGTTGAGGAACGCGAGCTCGCGCATCCGGTTCGAGAGCACGTCGAAATTGAAGTCGGTGGCCTCGAGCACGGAGGCGTCGGGCTTGAAGGTGACCCTGGTCCCGCGAAGGGAGGTGCTGCCGATCGACTTCACCTGCCCGGTAGGAATGCCCGTCTGGTACCGCTGCTTGAAGATCTTGCCTTCCCGATAGACTTCGACCTCCAGCCACTCGCTGAGCGCGTTGACGCAGGAGACGCCGACGCCGTGGAGGCCACCGGAGACCTTGTACGAATTGCCGTCGAACTTGCCGCCGGAGTGGAGCTTGGTCATCACGACGTCGAGCGCGTCCATCGGCTCCGTCGGGTGCGGCCCCACGGGAATTCCGCGGCCGTCGTCCTGGACCGAGAGAGAGCCATTGGCGTGGATGGTCAGCTCGACAGTCTTCGCGTGACCGCCGAGCGCTTCGTCGACGGAGTTGTCCACGACCTCGTACACGAGGTGGTGCAGGCCCTCCGCGCCGACGCCACGGATGTACATGTGCGGGCGCTTGCGGACGGCTTCGAGCCCCTCGAGGACCTTGATGCTGTCAGCCGAGTATTCACCTGCGGCGGGCACCGAAGAGGGTGCCCGCTTCTCGTGCGCAGTCTCCAAAATCTCACCTCTGGGAAGTGCCCGGAATTATCACCCGAAACGCGCCGGAAGCAAGGCGAAAAAGCGCTCAGATCACTCTGAAAACAGGGTGTTTTTTGGAGCGATCCGGCCGCTCTCCACGCGCTGGAAAACGGCCTCTTTCACGGCGCTTTTCGCCACCAGGTTCGGGTCGGTGGTCGTGAGGACCACCTGCCCGTCCAGACCGCCCAGATAGCGCATGAGAAACGCGTTGCGCGAGGGGTCGAGCTCGCTGGAGACGTCGTCCAGCAGCAAGAGCGGCGCCCGCCCCTGCGCGGCGCGGAGATTCTCGATCTCGCCGATCTTGAATGCCAGCACGATTGCGCGCGACTGCCCCTGGCTCGCATACGTTCGCGCCTGCGTCTCGCCCAGCAGCAGCCCGAGGTCATCCGCGTGGGGGCCGACGCTGGTGTAGCCGCGTTCGCGGTCGCGCGGCAGGCGGCGGCGCAGCGCTTCGAGGAGCCGTTCCTCGAGCGAAGCGCCCCCTTCGGCAAGCGCGTCCGATTCCCGACCCGCGGCGAGGTACGCGAGGGTCAGCGGTTCCTCTCCGCGCGCTACCTCCGCGAACGCTTGCTGCGCGTGCGGCCGGAGCTCCGCCAGTACGCCCTCGCGCCGTCTTCTCACCGAGGCGCCGAGCTTCGCCACGGGCTCATCGAAGCTCGCGATCAGCTCCGGCGCGGCCTGGTGCCGCAGCAGCTCATTGCGCGAGCGCAGCGCTCGCAGATACGCCCGCGCGTCCGCGAGGTGCGCCGGATGGCGATTTTGCGCCGCGCGGTCGAGCAGCTTGCGTCGCCCTTCGGGTCCTCCCTTGACGACCAGGACGTCGTCTGGCGTGAAGGCGACGGTGGCGAGCCCGCCGAACAGCTCGTCAGGATCGCGAACTGTCTTGCCGTCCACGCGGGCGCTGCGCCCTTCCCTTCCGACTTCGACCTCGACTTCGCGCACGCCACCTGGCAGCTCGAAGCGCCCTCGCACCAGCGCCGGCTGGTCGCTCCCGATCCGGACCAGCTCGGCGAGCTTCTGCGCCCGCAGTGGCCGCAGCGTGCAGAGGAGATGGCAGGCTTCGAGGAAGTTCGTTTTTCCCTGGCCATTCGAGCCGAACAGCACGGTCGTGTGCCGCCCGAGCTCGACGCGAGCATCGGCGAGATTGCGAAACGCGCGCGTGCTGACGTCGAAGAGAAGCACCTACTGCTTTACGCACATGTCGAACGGCACGCCGGCGCCGGCGCTGCGGCACTCGTACTTCACTGGGCACCGCGGCGACGGCTTCTTCGCCTTCCTGCCGACGTCGACGGGAGCGCCGGGACTGAGCTTCTGTGTGCCGGATTCGAAGGAGGCGCAGGGCAGCACGCAGAATCCCTTGTCCAGCGGCTTCCCCTTCATGTCGCTCTGGTGGACGCACCGCTGCGACCGGTGCTTGCAGTCGGCGTTCTTTCGACAGCTCTTCCCCAGTCCCATCGTTCGCGGGTCCCTGGACACCTTCTGCGACGGGCGGGCGTCGGATGCGGCAGCGAGGAGAACGGCTGCGAGCAGAGCGCTCATTCAGATGCGCATCGGCATGATCACCGCCGTGTATCTCGCGCCTGCTCCCGGTTCCCCGGCGGGCTTGAGCACACCCGGCGACAGCTCGTCGCAGAGCTCGACCTTCATCTGCTCGGCGTCGACCACCTGGAGGACATCCATCAGGTATCGGGCGTTGAAGCCGATCTGCAGCGGCAGTCCTTTGTAGGAAACCGGGATCTCTTCCTTCGCGTCTCCCAGGTCGGGGTTCTGCGAAGTCACCTTCAGCGATCCCTCCTGCAGCTCGAAGCGGACGGCGTTGGTGCTGCGGTCGCTCGAGAGCAGGCTCATGCGCTTGAGCGTGTCGAGCAGGCGCGGCCGGTCGACGGTGACCGTCCGGTCGGCCTCCTTGGGGATCACCTGCTGGTAATCGGGGAAGATGCCGTCGATGAGGCGCATCACCATGGTGACGTCGCCGCGGCGGAAGACGCCGGAAGTCTCGGTGAAGCCGAGCTCGCAGGTTCCGGTCTGGTCCTCGGACAAGAGCCGGCGCAGCTCGAAGAGTCCCTTGCGAGGCACGATCACGCCCCGCTTGAGATTGAACTGCCCCTCGAGCCGACGCTGCACCAGGCTGAGCCGGTGCCCGTCGGTGGCCACCATCCTCACGTCGCCTTCGCCGCTCTCGAAAAAGACGCCGTTCAGGTTGTGCCGGGTCTCGTCGGC
Organism: Deltaproteobacteria bacterium; assembly: GCA_005879535.1. Taxonomy (NCBI): domain Bacteria; kingdom Pseudomonadati; phylum Myxococcota; class Myxococcia; species Deltaproteobacteria bacterium. Next base: position 66,708 of record VBKI01000059.1, read on the forward strand.
CGAGATGGCGAATTGGGTCTTCTCGATCATCTCCAGCAGCGCGGTCGGATCGACTGGGACAAAGTTGACCTTCTCCGAGCGCGGGAAGGGCGGATAGTCCTCGGCGGGCTGCCCGACGATGTTGAACTCGGCCGCTCCCGAGGTGAGCCTCACCCGGTTGTTCGCCTCGCGCCGGAGCACCGCCGACTTCTCGGGCAAGGCGCGGACGATGTCGTAGAGCTCCTTGTGCTTCAACGCCACCGAGCCGCCCTTGCGCACCTCGCAGGGGTGCGTCCCGGTGACGCCGATCTCCAGGTCGAATGCCGAGACGCGCATCCTCCCGTCCTCGGTCGCCTCGAGCAGCACGGAGGCAAGGATCGGCATCGTGCTCTTCTTCTCGACGATGCCCTGCGCCCGGTACAGCGCCCGGGAGAACTCGTCGGTCCCGATCTGGAGCTCCATCTCTGCTTACCTTTCTGATCAGGAAAAGAGGATCTCGTAGTGCTCTTAGAGCCTGTGGATCTGTGGGGAGTGAGCGTTCATCCGCAGGATCGTTGATCTTCGGGTTGCGGACAACCGATTCGAATCGCTGTGCGCGAGCTGTGCGGCGGCCGCTGGCGAAACCGTCCACATGTGTCGCGCAACCTTTCGCACACTCAGGAGTTCAGCCGGCGAAGGAGGGACTGAACGGTCTTCGAAAGGTCGGGTTCCTCGTTCATCAGCTGATCGATCCGCTGCTCGGCGTTGATCACCGTGGAGTGATCCTTGCCGCCGAACTTCTCGCCGATGACTGGATACGAAAGGCCGGTGATCCGCCGCGTCAGGAACATGGCCACCTGGCGGGCGCGGGCGATGTTCTGCTGCCGCCGGTCGCCCTTGATGTCCTGCGGCTTCACCTGCATCGCTTCGGCGACGATCTTGATGATGGTCTCCACGTCCGGCTTGTCGCCGCGCACGACCAGGATGTTCTTGAGGACGTCCTGGGCCAGCTCGACGGTCAGCGCCGCCCCGGTCAGGCTCGCGAACGCCGCGAGGCGGATGAGCGATCCCTCCAGCTCCCGGACGTTGCTGCGGATGTGCGTCCCGAGGAAGAGGGCGACGTCGTCGGGAAGGGCGATATGGTCCGTCGCCGCCTTCTTCTTGAGGATGGCGACGCGCGTCTCGGTTTCTGGCGGCTGGATGTCCGCGATCAGTCCCCACTGGAACCGGCTGCGGAGCCGCTCCTCGAAGCCCTCGATCTCCGTCGGGAGCTTGTCGGAGGTGACGAAGATCTGCTTGCCGGCCTCGTGAAGCGCGTTGAAGGTGTGGAAGAATTCCTCCATCGTCTGCTTCTTGTTGCCGAGGAACTGGATGTCGTCGAGCAGGAGGATGTCGCACTTCTCCCGGTAGCGCGCGCGGAATTCGGGCATCCGGTGCTGCTCGAGGGCATGGATCAGGTCGTTGGTGAACGACTCCGACGACAGGTAGACGACGTGGCAGTTGGGGTTCTGCCGCAGCGCGTGGTTGCCGACGGCGTGCACGAGGTGCGTCTTGCCCAGTCCCACGCCGCCGTAGAGGAACAGTGGGTTGTAGGCCTTGCCCGGAGCGTTGGCGACCGCGGTGCAGGCGGCCACCGCGAACTGGTTCGAAGGGCCGACGACGAACGAGTCGAAGGAGTACTTCGCGCTGATCTGGAGCTGGCGGGCCCCGGGGGGCGGTTCAGAGGGAGGAGGGGTAGTAACCGGAGGACGGCTCTCCGGAACGGGGATGGCCTCGGCGACATCCTCGCCCGGTGCGCGCTCGCGTACGACAAACTTGACGACGCACGGGCGTCCGAGCTGCGCCTCGAGGTCCTGCAAAAGGACATCGAGCAGGTTGTCGCGGACCCAGTCGATCATGAAACGGCTGGAGTGGGCGAGCGTCAGCTCGTCGCCTTCCAGGCTGACCGGCTTGATCGGCTCGAAGTAGGTCTGGAACGTGTGCCGGGAAAGCCGACCCTTCAGACGGTGGATCGCCCGCGTCCAGAGATCCGTCGCTGCACGTTCCGACTCGAGAGAATTCGCCACCGCAGAGCCGTCCACAGTGTTGTTCACAGCTGTGGATAAGGAGCCAGGCATCGGAAGTCCCCCGGGATTTGTCTTAGGAATAGGACGCCCCTCGAGCGCGCGGCGCGGCTCGCTGGCCGTGGATGTCGGTTCTCCGGAATGTCTGCCTGACAACAAAAACGAAACAGCGCCGCGGACCCTAGCAAACGGGGCGAAAGCGGATCAAGCGCGATCTCCAAAGTGGCTGGATCGACGCCAGATCAATGGCAGCCGGGGCCCGAATCGTTTGCGCAGCGAACGATCGGTCGTGCGCCGCGGACGTTTCTTGACTTGCCCGGTCGCGCATGCTTTCTTGCCGCGCTTTTCGCTCTCAGGAGGCAGTCCGTCGTGAAGCGCACGTATCAGCCGAGCAAGGTCCGCCGCAACCGCGAGCACGGGTTTCGCAAGCGAAATGCGACGCGAGCGGGGCGGAGAGTCCTCAAGCGCCGCCGCGCGAAGGGCCGCAAGCGGCTCGTGGTGAGCGCGCCGAGAAAGTAGCCGCACGGGAGGGGCCGTGGCGGCCTACGCATTTCCAAAGAGCGCGCGTCTGCTCCGGCGTTCTGATTTTCTCGAGGCCCGGAAGACGGGCAGCAGTTTCGCGGACGGGCCCTTGGCGGCAAGTTTTCGCCCGCGTGAAGCAGCGCCGACGCGGCCGGGAATTGCAGGCGGCATGGCGCGCGTTGGACTCATTGTGTCGTCCAAGGTAGGAGGCGCCGTGGCCCGAAACCGGATCAAGCGTCGCCTTCGAGAGGCGGTCCGGCTCGAGCTTTCCGCGCTCCCCGCCGTGGATCTGGTGCTGGTCGCGCGCGCGGGCGCAGTGGATGCGTCCGTCGAGGACTTCCGCCGCTGGCTGCGCCGGGCCGCGGTCCGCATCGCGGCGGTGACGCCGTGACGGTACGTCTGCTGTCGCTGCCCCTCCTGGCCCTGATCGCGGTCTATCGGCGGCTGATCTCCCCAATGATTCCAGCGGCTTGCCGCTACTACCCGAGCTGCTCCCAGTACGCGCAGGAAGCGGTGCTCGCGCATGGGCCGTTGATCGGGCCCTGGCTCGCACTGCGGCGGCTGCTCCGTTGCCATCCGTGGGCCGTCGGCGGTCCTGACCCCGTGCCGCCCGCGCGAAAGAGACTCGCATGAAGAACCAGAACCAGAACCTGCTCGTCGCCGTCGCCATCTGGCTCGCCTGCATGTTCGGGCTGTACCTCTTCTTCCCGAACGTGATGGGGGGCAAGCGCGCGGCGCAGCACAAGCCGGAGCCGGCCGTCCAGGCTCCGCCTCCGACGGCGCCACCCGCCGCGGCCCCTTCCGCCACGGGAACGGCGGCTGCCCAGAAACCCGCCGATGTTCCACGTGGAACGCCGGCGGCGAGGCCTGCGCTGCGGACGGTGACGTTCGAGACGGCGCGAACGCGCGTCGTCGCCACCAGCGAAGGGGCGGCGATTCAGAGCGTCCAGCTGATCGGCGAGAAGTGGACGCGGCACAAGGGCCTGAAAGACGAGTCCCAAGTCGATCTCGTCTTCTCCCACGGCGGAGAGCCGCTCCCGTTCAGCACCGTCGTCTCCGGCGCCGATGGCAAGCCAATCGTTCCGGCTGCGACGCCGTACGAGCTCCTGAAGTCAGACGCCACCGGCGCGACGTTCCGGGCGGAGCAGGGCGGGGTGACGATCACCAAGACCCTCTCCGTCAACCCGCAGAACTACGGCATTGCCCTCGCGGTCGAAGTGCGAGCCGCACAGGGAGTCTCCGGCCAGCTCACGGTCCTCTCGGGAACGCACGCAGAAGAGCCGCAGGGAGGCTTCTTCACTCCCCACAGCAACACGCCGGCGCGCAGCATCTGCTCCGCTGGGAACAACAAGGTGGAGCGCCTGGCCATCGGCGCGAAGAATCCCGTCTTCGAGGCGGCCGCAGCCCAATTCGCGGGCATCGACGAGCAGTACTTCCTCAGCGCCATGATGCCTCCCGCGGGAGTCCCCGCCACCTGCCGCCTGGAGGCGCAGGGCGAAAAGGCGGGATCGCTGATCGCCTCGCTCACCGTACCGCTGCAGGTCGCGGCTGCCGCCCCCGCGCAACTGGCGTTCCAGGGCTACGCAGGCCCCAAGGGCGAGTCTGAGCTCACCCAGGTCGGCAAGCCCCTGAAGGCGTCGATCGACCTGGGGTTCTGGTCCGTGATCGCGGAGCTTCTCCTCGGGATCATGAAGTTCTTCTACCGCGTGGTCCCACCGCACAACTGGGGCATCGCCATCATCCTGCTCACGCTGGCGATGAAGGTCCTGACCTTCCCGCTGCAGCACAAGAGCATGAAGTCGATGCAGGAGATGCAGCGGATCCAGCCGCAGCTGGAGGAGATGAAGAAGAAGTACGCCGGCGACACCCAGCGTCAGAACCTCGAGCAGATGAAGCTGTTCAAGGAGCACGGGGTCAACCCGATGGGCTCCTGCCTGCCGATGCTGATCCAGATGCCCATCTGGTTCGCGCTCTACACCACGCTGCAGGTCTCGGTGGAGCTCTACAACGCGCCGTTCATCCACGGCTGGATCGACGACTTGACCAGCAAGGATCCGTACTACGTCCTGCCTGTCGCCATGGGCATCACGATGATCCTCACCCAGATCCTGACGCCGACGCCCATGTCGAATCCGAGCCAGAAGACCATGGGCTACGTGATGAGCGGCTTCTTCTCCCTGCTGATGCTGACCCTGCCCTCCGGCCTGACCCTCTACATCTTCACCAACAACATCCTGTCCATCGGACAGCAGATGTACCTGCGCCGCAAGCTGCATCCGGCGAAGGCGAGTGCGCAAACGGTGGAGGTCGGCAAGAAGAAAGACGACCACCCGGGCAGTAGCGGCGGCGCCGCGGACCGTGCCAAGCTCCGCGCCTGACCCATGGCCGAGACGGCAAAGAAATCCCCCAGGAAGAATCGGCTCTTCGGAGCGGCCATCGTCAAGGCCGTGCTCCGAAAGCGCAACGGCGTGACCGCCAGCAGCGAGCTTTACGAAGGCATTCTCCGCGACCTGGGGGTCACCGACGTCCAGGTCGAGGAGTACCTGGCGGAGCATGCCGAGGAAGTGGAGCTGGCGATCCGGAGCCACGGGCGCAGGGGGGACTGAGGAGGAGCGAGAGTGGCCGACGTCGAGGGAACGCTGTTCGTCGCTCGATCGACGGGGCCGGGCGCCGTCCGGGAGGAGCAGTTGTCGTTCCGCGACCTCCAGTCCTTGCTCGACGCCTGTACCTCGTCGGAGGGCACCGCCCTGGTCCGGGTAGAAATCGTCGGGACGAGCGCCGGCGAGCGCCGTCGCCTGGTCCTGGATTTCGGTCACTTCGGGCGCGACGAGGAGTGATCGTGGAAGCTGCGCAGCTGAAGCGGATCGAGGAAGGAGCCGCGCAGATGGGCGTGCGGCTCGGCCCGGAGCAGCTCAAGCAGCTCGGCCGACACGTCGATCTGATGATGAAATGGAACAAGTCGATCAACCTGACCGCGATCACCGATCCCGCGGAGGTGGCAGAGAAGCACGTCCTCGACTCACTGGCAGTGGTGCCCGTGTTGCCTGCGGGAAGCCTGCTCGACGCGGGCAGCGGGGCCGGGTTCCCCGGCATCCCCGCCGCGATCGCGAAGCCGGAGCTCGACGTCGCGCTGGTGGACTCGGTGCAGAAGAAGGTCGCGTTCCTCAAGAGCGCTCTCGCGGAGCTGCGGCTGCCCCGGGTGAGGGCATATGCCGTGCGGCTGGAGGGCAACCCCTCGAAGGAAGAGCTACCGCGGGTGCACGCGGCGGTCGCGCGCGCCTACGCGCCCCCGCAGGAGTGGCTGCAGCTCGCGCAGCACTACGTGCTCCCGGGCGGCGTCGCCATCTGCATGCTCGGACCGGCAGAGGAGGCACCGGAGAGGGTGGGAGATCTCGCTCTCAAGCAGCAGCTCGGATACACGCTGCCGTTCTCGAAGTCCCAACGTCGCCTCGCCATCTATCGGCACCTGTAACACCGTTCCACGTGGAACGCGGCCGCAGAGGCAACCCCGCCTCTTCAGGGATGAGCGCCGGGCTGAGAAGGCCGGTTCGCGTCGACTCCCGATTCCGAGCGCTCGAGTTCTTCGACGATGGCGTCGGAGAACTGCTGCAGGTCATCCGGCTTGCGGCTGGTGATCCAGTTCCGATCCCTGACCACCGGTTCGTCCTTCACCGTGGCTCCGATCTGCCGCAGGTCGTCCTGGATCGTCTGCCAGGCAGTCAGGGTCCGGCCCTTGACCAGGTGCGCCGCGATCAGGAGTTGCGGGCCATGGCAGACCGCCGCGATCGGCTTCCCCGCCTGATCGAACTTCTTCACGAACTCGACCATCCGCCGGTCGGCGCGCAGGTGATCCGGCGACTGACCGCCGGGGATGAGCAGGGCGTCGTAGTCCTCCGCCTTCACCTGATCGATCGATTTCTCGAC